>JAAZCB010000276.1 GCA_012513545.1 Clostridiaceae bacterium | reverse complement strand
CCCGGTAAAATAACTGCAAACTCGTCACCGCCATACCTGCATATATGGTTTTTGTCTCCGACTGCTTCCTTTATTATTGATGCCGTGCCTTTTAATATATTGTCGCCGTAGTCATGGCCGTTAACGTCATTACACATCTTAAAGTTATCTATATCAATTATGATAAATCCTAAACAACTCTTTGACGAATTAGCCTTTTCAATCTCATCATCTAAGGTGGTATTAAAAAATCTATGGTTATAAACACCAGTCAAATCATCTGTAACTGAAAGAAGCTCAAGCTTTAATTTCTGCTCTTGAAGTTTTTCTTTTTGTGTTTCCTGAATGTTGGATAAAATTGCCATAACAATTGAAAAGACTATAGTAAGGACTTTTGAAGTCAATCCGGCAAATATACTGAAATTTGGGTTTACGATACAGGAATACAAAATGAATAAAGTTTCAATGGAATTAAACAGCAATCCTATTGTCAGTCCCAGGTATCTGAAACGGTATGCAAGGTATATTGCAGTAAATACTTGAAACTGACCTATTATTTGCTTGTAACCTTCTGGAGTAAATGTACTGGCAAGAAAAACAGCCATAAGTATATAAAAAGTCAGAAGGACTATGAATTCGATAATTTTTACCGGCTTGTCAAAATACTTTTCTTTTGTTGATTTAAGCTTCAAATTGAAAAAGGGAATATTTCTACTTATTATATTCATCGCTTTGCCCCTGTAAAGTTTGGTTTATTATAGCAGCTATGGTTTATGTTTGGAAAGAGCTAGCGATTTAAGCTTAAAATGCCTTTATTTAACCTCTTTCGAACGAAGTGAAAGAGGTTAAATGCGAGGGACTCGATGTCCCGAAGCTTTTTATTCTGCTTAAATATTAGTATCTTTAATATCCGTTATAAACCATAAATTATACATATAGCAATAATTAAAGTACATAATTTTATATTATTTGATCTCCATTTTACCAAAAAAGTCAGATGATATAAATATTAAATACTATTATTAATTTTGTTTATTATACCACAGTTATTAGGAGAATTATATACTCTAAGTACATGATATTAACAGTTGATAAGCATTATTACAGGATGGATATTTTGCCGCAAAAAGTTGGGTGCTGAAATTGTACATGCAGGAGTATGTTGAAAATCCTTCATGTAATGTGCAAAATTGTTTTGATAATATGTATATTTATCTAATTATGCAGCTTTATATTTTTGAAATTTCAAATTTTTAATTGTTTCTGGTAAAAAGTGTTGACATACAAATTGTAATATGCGATACTATACACATAATTTCAAAGGCCTGTGGATGTTTGTCCCCAGAGCCTTTATTTTAAGAGGTGATACAGGTTATGAGTAAACTTACTATACCAACTGGTTACAGATCGTCCTTATCCCTGTACCAGACACAAACTGCAATTGGAACCTTGAAAAGGGTTTTTGAAGAAAATTTATGCAAGGCTTTGAATTTATGCAGAGTTTCATGCCCGCTCTTTGTTGAGCCCAAAACAGGCTTGAATGACGATTTGAATGGGGTTGAGCGTCCGGTAGAATTTGACATTCAAGCCTGTTTTG
>JAAZCB010000275.1 GCA_012513545.1 Clostridiaceae bacterium | reverse complement strand
TCGTTCCTGTAAAAATACTCAGGCCTGATAATAATAACATTGAAGCGCCGGTAGTTGACGAGGCATCAATCAGCACCCATCTGAACGATAAGGTGTATAGCCAGGCAGTTACAAGCTGGAATATAACCACCCATGAAGTCCTTGAGGTAGAAACTGAAGGAGCGTTCGACAACGACGATCCCGACAACCGCATGGATTATACCGGCGGTATGAAGGATGTATACCGGGAATTCAAGGACCAGTACGACAAGGACAATGATGCAGTGTATGTGTTCCTGGTACCTGGTGAAACGGAAAACGGGAACCTGAGGGGCTATATGCCTCTGAAAGGCCAGTATGCATTCATTTTCATGAATAACATAGGCACAGGAACCGTCGAAAATACCATCGCCCATGAAATAGCCCATGGTACGTTTAACTTACGTCATACTTTCAGCACGGAGAATGCCTATGTACTTTCCGAAAACTCCACCGACAACCTCATGGACTACAGGGAAGGTTCAGAACTCAACAAATTCCAGTGGGATTTTATCCATAACCCGGAGAGTGTGTTGTTCGCGTGGATGGAGGATGAGGAGGAAGGAGAGATAATTATTGACAGATATAGATTTACTTATAATGTAACCGAGCAACTTGGGGAAGCAGAAAGGACGAATGAATATTTTGTTGTAGATAATCAGGGAGCAATTAACTTGTTTTCTACTGCTTTGACTCAAGAAATAAACAGCAAACTTAAATCGGTTAATGACAATGGACAGCCTGTTTATGTTATCGTTGATTTGTTTACTTACACGGAAGCAAAAGATATTGACCAAGTCAAAAGCGAGGTAGATAAGCAAGTTCAGGCGTTAAAAGAAGCCAATAAGGATATTGTCATTATTGTGGCAGTTGGTTATAAGCTTGTAAATGAAAACAATGTTCCATTGAAAGAAAAGCCGGATTTACTGATACGTTCTGAATTTCATAAGAATCTGGAAGGTGCGGCATCATTTAAAGACTGGAAACCTATTAGCCAAACTGACGAAGCACAGGTTACATCATTTATCGATGATTTAATTGCTGCATTGCCCTATAATTCCATATTTGATATTGAAGACTGTTTGGAGCTTACTTACGAAGAACTTGGTATCAGTTCCGCATCAGAATTAAACCCGAACGATGTTAAAGAATGGGTAACGGCATTTGCAGGGGATAATGGAGTAAGCATAGATTACAGTTATACAGGTTACCCAGTTGTAAACAACCCCGAAATACCGAGGGTTTCACTTAACCAGCCGGAGAACTCAAATGCAGATATAAATATTGCCGTACATTTTGACGAGGGTGGGAAAAAAATAATCATTTGCCACCATTACAAAGCCGGCGCAATTGTAATCCCATCGGTTACTGCTTCTGGTGAGCCAGTTCAGGAAACCACCGTTGATGCAATTGTTGGATTAAGTAAGGTATATGCGGCCAAAGCGTTAGCAAACGCTAAAGCCGGAGGCGAGAAATTACAGGCATTGTTTAACTCTGCTGTTAAAGGTGTTGTTGCAGCCAAAACGTGGACAAAGACCATTTGCGATAAAATGGAGGTTCCGCAACCGGTTTGGAATGACATGGACAACAAAGAAGCTTATGACAGAAGCCCTGTGCATGTTGAACCAATACTTTCAGGAGTTGGAGACGGAACATTCGAGGAATTAAAAAGCATACCGGAACTGATTACCCTTGCCTTAGATGTAGCTTTCGACAAAGATATAAGAACCAGCCTTTGGAACTCCATAAAATCCATTTCGTGGGAAGATGTGAAAAACATGCCCATGAAAATGGTAAAAGACAAAGTTGCCGTTTATGAGCGTGGTGGTTCTATTGCAAAACACGAGGGAGGCAAGGATGCTGTGCAGATTGCAAGCATGGTGCTTGGTTTTGGCAGCTTAAAAAAGGGTAAAGAGGTAGCCGAAGAAGTTGGGGAGAAATTTGGTAAGGAAATAGCTGATATACTCAAAAAACTGCCGAAAGAACTAAAAGACAAACTCGACAATTTTGAGCCTGAGAAATTTAAGAGAATACTATCTGACTTAAAGGATGATGATTTAGTAGCTAAATTTGTAGAAAAACCAGAATTACTTGATGCTTGGGAAAAATTATCAGAATACCCAATAATCAGAAAAGAATTAAGTAATCTTGAAAATTTATCATCCGTTCTTACCAAGTATCCATTCACGGAAGCACAATTGGGAGAATTGGCAGAAGCATTAGGGAAATGTGGCAGTAAACAAAAGATGTTGCAACATATAAACTATGCAACCAAATATATAGAAAAGCCTGAAGACCTATTGGCTTTGGCAAAAGTTGCCCCAATAAAAGCTTTAAAAACTCTACCTGGTTCTAATGGTAAAGTAGCAATTATTGGAAGAAAGATGGATTTGGTGAAAGTATATAAGGATGAATTAGTTGCTGCAGGAAAGCAAGTTGAATTATTTGATGGGGATATTATACCTGCTAATGCGAGAAAAGAATTTACAGAAGCCCTTGCAAGTGGTAAGATTCTAGATGAAACATCAGAAATGTTTAAAGCTAATCAAAAATGGGCTGAAAAACTATTAAAAGAGGGTTATGAAATAATAGACATTGGCAATCCCCTAAATACAGTAGAAGAAAGCATTTTCTATAACATAGAGTTAAAAACGATTTTTGGAAATAGATAATTAATGAATCTTTCAAGCAAACAGCAACTATATCAAGATATTTTACTTTCTGAGAATTTCTTTTTAGTTAAAGAGTATGGTTATCAGTACTCTTCGATTAATATAAATTCTGAAACTGGTAAGGTAATTATTGTTTTTAGTGAAAAATCTATCAAAAGAGAGGTTGAATTTTGTTTCATGCCTTTAAATGCTAGAATGGAAGAGCATGATTTAATAATCGTGAATATTGCCAGAGATAAAAATAGTTTCTTTAACCTACAGGATTATCTACGTTATAAAAATATTGAGGGTTTCTCAAAAATATTAAGAAATACACCCGATGAATACTATGATGAACTTCGTAAAAAGAATCCGTTTTATTTAGTAAATATTGAAGGGGATTTTGAACACCGTTTAAAATATTTTCTTTCCTATATCGAAAAATTGACTGATAAATATTTAAGGAAAATACTTGAAGGAAAAGACTGGGAAGAAATCCCATTCGATTGGGGACCTTATAAATAATTACTTCATAACCCCTTGCAGTTTTACTTTAGTAATAAAAGCATCGAGGAACTTGTAAACGAGGTTTTTATCGGTCGGGGTCATTTTATTAATTTCATTAATGCCCCCCCGCTACCGCGCGTGGTTACGAAACCGTGGTTACCCCGCTGCCGCACAATTTCCCCCCTCGCTGCCGCACGATTTCATCGTGTGGCTTATAAAATAAAGCCATTATCTTTATTCAGGAATTTAGTTAATAGCAGAATAAAATTTTCCAATGAGCAGAAACTACAAATTCCATAATTCTACCATTGGTAGTAATTATTTGCTGCCGCAAAGCCACACGAGAGGACTCGTGCGGCAGCGGAGG
>JAAZCB010000274.1 GCA_012513545.1 Clostridiaceae bacterium | reverse complement strand
GAAAGACAGAAACGGATTGACGAGCTGATGAGTAAAAGAAATGGAAAATAATCTGGGAATTATTTAGTATATTTAAAACGAAGTTAAGCATATTACAGGATTTAAGTATCAAAAATTCCCGAGGTTATATAAAAATAAATTGGAAATATAATTGGGAATAATGGAGGGGTAACGATGGATATATTGACAGAAGCAAAAAAGATAATTGAGGAATTCGCAATAGTCGAAAGATATATTGATTATCATATGCCTTTCGTGTAAGCATACCGACAGAAGAAGAAATAAGGCAGATGAAAAGAATTGTTGAAGAATTGAATAAGAAATGGGCTGAAAGAAATAAGGGGGAATAAATAATGTGTATGACTGCAAAAGAAATTATCAAAGCTTTATCAAAAATGCCTGACGAAGTCGTGTTTGTAAAATTAGAGAAAGGCAATTCTAAGCATATCAAAAGCATAGAATTATGCGATTGCGAATCTGAAATATTTATTGAGTTGGCAGGTGAGGACAATGTGTAAAGATTGTATACATAAAGATGTATGTGAATATAAAAAGGCATATGAAAGTATTAATGCAACAGGAGAAACACATAAAGGAATATTTGATCTAAATATCGCATGTAAACAGTACTTACATTTTGTACCGGAATGGAAATACGGCAAAGTTAAAGATGAAACAGACTCTCATTATGGGGAAATAGGCAAAATACATTTTGAAGATGAAAAAAGAATATATATAACTTTCAATGACGGTTCAAGAACGGGGTATTTAAAAGATGAAGTAATAAAGATGAGATATGAGTAAGGCTGTGATAATATGCTAACAGCAAAAGAAGAGATTGAATTGATTAAGCTGCTAGAGATAGAACAGAAGGAAAGAAGCAGTATTAAGTTTATAGTCAATAATAATCCAGTGTATTTTAACTGGATGCCACAGCCTAGACAAAATGTATTTCTTAATGCTTGCGGTGTAAGACCTAATGGAGAAGCAGAGAAACATAATCCGGTTGCGCGAGTCATCGGTTTCGGTGGTGCTGCTGGTGGTGGCAAATCTGATGCATTGTTAGGATTAGCAGGGATATTGGTGCATAAATATCCTGGTATTAACATTGGATATTTTAGAAGAAAGTTTGTCGAGTTAGAAGGATTAGGCGGACCAATAGACAGGTCAAGAGAATTATTTACTGAGTTAGGTAAGTATAACGGTACAGACCATTGTTGGGTGTTTCCTAATGGCAGCAAACTAAAATTCTGTCATTTACAAAATGAATCGGATGTATATAACTATCAATCTCAACAGATAGATGTGATAATGTTTGACGAAGGTACACAGTTCACAAGGTTTCAATATAGATATATGGTATCAAGAAACAGAGCTACTATAAACAACTTTATTCCGTTTATGGCAATAGCAACAAACCCGGGTAATATAGGTCATACATGGTTTAAAGCTGAATTTTATGATATAGGCGCAGAAATTGCACAGGATGTTGAAGTAGAAGAAGGAAAGTTTGAGAAGCATATATTTGTACCTTCTAAACTTACAGATAATAAAATATTGATGAATAGGGACCCGGACTATGAAAAGAAACTAGACTCACTTCCAGAAAACGAAAGAAAAATGTTGAAAGATGGTGACTTCGATGTATTTGCAGGACAATACTTCGATGAATTTAGGCGAGATATACATGTTGTAGAACCTTTTGTTATACCGAACGAATGGCGAAGATACATAACGATAGATTACGGCTTAGATATGTTAGCAGCCTATTGGATAGCGTTATCACCGCAAAAACAAGCTTATATATACAAAGAACTGTATCAAAGCAACTTAATTATAAGCGAAGCAGCAAAAGCAATAAGGGATATGATTAATGAACCGATATATCAGTATTTAGCCCCGCCTGACTTATGGAATAGACGGCAGGACACCGGGAAGAGTGCGGCACAATTATTTCACGAGAACGGAGTGACACTAATACAAAGCAAGAATGACAGGGTGCAAGGATGGTATTGTTTGAAAGAATGGCTTAAACCTTATGAGAGTAAAGACGAGCAAACAGGAGAGATTATACAGACTGCAAATATGAAGATATTTAATAATTGTCATAATCTTATAAGAACATTACCACAATTACAGCATGATGAAAAAGACCCAAACGATGTAGCAAATGAACCGCATGAGTTGACACATGGACCCGATGCAATAAGGGGATTTGCTATAACATATTCTTATCCTGCAAAAGTGATAGAAAAATCAAAATGGCAGGAAGGTAGTATGGAATATAGAGCGCAGAAACATATAGAAGAATTAATCAAACGAAAACAAGCAGGAAGGTGTGAGTTGCTGTAATGCAAATAATAATTATATATTCATTAACAATATTGATACTCTCAATCAGAGAGTATTTTTTTATGCGAGAAAGACAGCAATGGGCGGTAGAACGCAAGCAATTATTAGACAGA
Organism: Clostridiaceae bacterium; assembly: GCA_012513545.1. The sequence goes on along the minus strand of JAAZCB010000274.1, from coordinate 6,982 downwards.
ATACAAGCAAAAGATTATTCAGAATATAAGCGTTTCGAACAGGTTAAAGAACCTGAGAAAGACAAAGAAGAAAAGCCAGTCTATGAACTGTTATAGGAGGTTAACATAATGAAAAGTGTTTGGTATGCAGGTTATGGGAGAAGGAAAGCTTATTTTGCAGCAGATACGGAAGAAGAGGCAAAGCAGCAATCAATAGATTATTTCAAGATACCTTATTTGCCTGTAGAGGCTGTACAGGTTGTAGTTGATAACCATGTAGTATATGCAGTAAGCAATGAGGAAATAGAGCAGATCACAGAAATAGAAGAAGTTGAAATTGTTGAAGCTATTACCGAATATGACATTGACTCTATGAGCAGAACAGAGTTGATACAAAAAGCTAAAGAGCTTGCCATTGATGGTAAGATTGCTACCTTCAAGACAGAAGACTTAAGAGAAAAAGTAAAGGAAAAGTTAGAGGGTGATAAGGTTGAAGCTATTGGAGAAGATAACGAAGCCGATACAGGAGAGAGCAGAACAAGCACAGAAAGCAATTGAAGAAAGACAACTTGTAATGGATGTACAAAAGAAGCTTGATTCTGTTGACAATCTGCCTTATGAAATGCAATCTTATATCAATATAGCTTATTACGCAGGCAAACAATGGCTTATATGGGATTCCGGGAATAAGCGATTGATGGAAGCACCAAAGGCACCAGGACAGACCAGGTATACAGGTAACAGGATAAAGAAGATAGTAAGGACTGAGTTATCAAAGATATTCAAAAATAAGCCTATAATGCAAGTTATACCTGCCTCAAACAATGATGATGATATAGACGCATCACAGATCGGGGATAAAGTTGTCGAATGGATGGAATATGAATACAACTTAAGGGGCAGAGACAAAAAGCTTGCGACATGGGGACTTACAACTAACATAGTCTTTATGGAGCCTTATTTGGATATGTCATTAGGTGAGGATATACAAGACCCTGAGACAGGCGAATGGATGAAATCTGGGGATGTAAACTTTGACATAGTAAGTTTGTTTGAATGCAAGTTTGACCCGGCAGCCAAGGAATGGGATGAAGTCCGCTGGTTCTGTAAGATGAAGCCGAAGGACGTTGACTGGATTAAAGAGGTTTACGGAATAGAGGTCAAACCCGAAAAGGGCATAGAAGAGGCTAATATATTTGAATCACAGCTTCGAAACATTAATGCTAACTGGAATAGTACTACTGGGAAAGAAATGACTAACCATGCTATTGTGAAAGAATATTGGGAAATGCCTTCATCCAAATACCCTAAAGGAAGAAGAATAACAACAGCAGGAGATAAAGTACTTGATTATGTTGAAGATATAGGATTTGGCGAAGAAGACACAACAAAAAGAATACTACCTTTCTTCCCATTTATCCATATCAATATTCCTGGTAGAGTGCAAGGGCAGAGTATAATTGAGGACTTAATACCTATCCAGAGAGAATACAACATAACCCGGTCAAAGATAATCGAGTATCAAAAGAAACAAGCGGGAAAATGGGTAGTACAAGAAGAATCATTAACGAGCGATATAACCGATAACGACCAACAGATTATTGAATATCAAGCGGGATTTGAAGCACCAAGACTTGTTCAGCCGGGCAATCTAAGTTCGGACACTTATAAGAATTTGGAACAGTTAATAGAGGAATTTTACTTCATTTCAGGGCAACAAGAAGTAACACATGGTGCTACTCCACCCGGTGTTACGTCAGGAGTAGCAATACAATTTTTACAGGAACAAGATGATACTGTAATGGCTCCAACGATAGAGAATTATATTGATTGCAAGCAGAAATACATGAGCTATGCACTTAAGATAATCCGGTTTAACTACAAATATGAAAGAACATTGAAGCTTGTAGGAAAGAATAAAGAAGTTGAATTGTTATCGTTCATAGGTAGTCAATTAACCTCAACAGATGTTAGGATTCAAGAAGGTAGCATGTTCCAAACATCGAAGGCAGGTAAACAGCAATGGATTATGAACCTTGTACAATCAGGATTGCTTAACCCTCAGGCCGACAAGGAAATGATATTTAAAATGCTTGAATTAGGCATAGACGATGATCTATACGACAATACCGAGATAGACCGAAACCAAGCACAGACAGAGCAATTGAAATGGACAAAAGGCGAGATACAACTTGATATGAATGGTGTGATGATTAAGCCTGATGTAAGAGACTTTTACAATCATGCTGTACATTTAGCAGAGCATAACAAGTTTAGGAAGGGCAAGGATTACGAAGAATTGCCCCCTGAGATACAAAAGAATATTGATTTGCATTGTATGTTACACCAGCAAATGATGGCACAGCAACAACAGGCTGCAATGATGCAAATGATACCACAAGGAGGTGTGTCAAATGGGATGTAAAAAGGGAGGTAAGTAGCCAAGATGAAAATACCTGAAAAATTAAAGATTGGTGCATTTGAATGGACTATAGTATTAAATCCAGATTTGATGCATGGAAGAAGTGAAAGAGGATGTTGTAGACCTAAAACATCACAGATTGATATTGACCCTGGATACAACATAACAGGTCAAGAAGAAACATTTGTACATGAAATGCTTGAAGCTATAACAGCACAATATGATATTACAATTGAGCATAAAGATTTGTCAAATTTAGCAACAGTATTACATCAAGTAATAAAAGATAACCCTGAAGTATTTGCACAGTAAGGTGCTTTTTTTATACCAAAATTTAAGGAGGAAACATAAATGGATGGATTAAATTCTGTAGACGCAGGACAGGGAAGTGTCGTGGACTCCCAAGTTGATAATCAAAATAATACCCCTGTAGACGGTGGCAGTGAGTCTATAAATTCTCAATCCAATGAGAAGCCAGGAGAGAAACAAACTCAAAGCAGGGAAGATAATGAAGCCTGGAAACGTATGAGACTTGAGAAAGAGAATGCCGAAAAAGAAGCAGCTGAGTTAAAGCGAGATATGGATTATATCAAAAAATATAAATCCTACGGCATAACTTCAAGGGATGATCTAGCACAGTATGGTTACAACACATGGGAAGAATTAGACCTTGCAGTCGAAGCACAGCAAAAAAATATAGACCCTGAAGTCTATAATCGTTTAACACAGGCTGAGAAAACAGCACAGCAAGCAGTTGAGAAATTAAGTAAATATGAACGAAGAGAAGTAATTGACCAAGAACTTGACATGTGGAAGAAAGATGAAACATATGGCGAGTTTTTTAGTAAGTGGGAAAAGGAAATCAAAGAATTAGCATTGCAAAATAATGCTGATTTGTACCCTGCAATGTTAGCAGTTATGGGAACAAAAGCAAAGGAACTCAAACCGCCTAACATTGAAGAAATCAAAAAGAGTGCAGTAAAAGAATACATCGAAAGTCTGAAAGGACAAAAGCCAGTGCTTGGCGGTGGCAATACCCCGGCTATAGTAACAAAACAAAGTAACAGTTGGGACGATGCCCGGAAAGGGGCATTAGAATTTTTAAGACAAACAAAGGAGTGATTTTAGATGCCAGCTAATTTAACAAGCTTTAATCCTATATTGAAGAATCAATATTTAGGACCAATAAGAGAACAGATTAACAGCAAAATCGAATTGCTGAAAAGAATAGGAACTGATGAAGAATCAGTCGTAGGTAAGAATTTTACAATACCTTTACACCATAGCAGGAATGAAGGTATAGGCGCAAGGTCTGACGGTGGGACATTGCCAACAGCAGGACAGCAGGGATACCAAGACTGTATTGTACCTATGAGGTATTTATACGGTAGAATCCAGATTACAGGTCCGACAATTGAAGCAGCAAAGAACAATGAAGGTGCTTTTGTAAGAGCAATTGAAAGTGAAATGAAAGGGCTTTCAAAGGACTTGAAGTCTGACCTTAACAGGCAGTTATTTAGTGATGGTTCTGGGCGCATAGCAATATGTGGAGTAACAGCAAATGCAACAACCGTTGTTGTAACTTCTACCGCAAAACTCAGAGTTGGCATGGTAGTTGACATTATCGTTGCAGCTACCGGAATAACCGGAACAGGAGCAACAGGTAGGACAATAATATCCATTCCTGATGCTACGACATTTGTAATATCTGGCGCAGCAATCACAACAGATGATACATATGCGGTATATCGTACAGGGTCAAGGAACCTTGAAGTTATGGGCTTAAATGGTATATGTTCAGCAACATCAACATTGCAAGGTCTTGATGTTATAACATATCCATGGTGGAGAGCAAATGTAATGCTCAATGCTGGTGGTGGTAACAGGGCTATAAGCGAAACATTGCTTCAAACTGCTATTGATACTACATACACCAATTCGGACGGTGAAGTATCAGCAATCTTTACAACTGTTGGAGTAAGGAGAGCTTATCAGGTATTGCTTCAGAATGATAGAGTATATCAAAATACCAAAGATTATGATGGTGGTTGGAAAGCTCTTGACTATAACGGTTTGCCGTTTATGGTTGATAAGGATTGTAATGCTAACACTATATATCTTCTTGACGAAGATAATTTGAAATTCTATCAGTTAGCTGATTGGAATTGGATGGACAGGGACGGAGCAATTCTTAGCAGGGTAGCAAATGCAGATGCATACGAAGCTACATTGTACAAATATTGTGAACTTGGTTGTTTGGCAAGAAACACACAGACATTGCTGGGAGATATAACAGAAGCTTAATAGATGGGGAGGAAACTCCCCTTTTATTTTGGAGGTCGTAATGGGTAACGTAGAAGAAAAAAGAAAAATACTCAAAGAAATAAATCCAGACTTTGATATTGAATTCTATCCTGAGAAAGAAGCCTTTGAAATAACACATAAAGGCCATTATTTTATGTGCGTGCCTTATGGAGAATTCACAAGAGAAACAGTCAACCATATACGGTACATGGTATGGCTAAATGAAAACGGAAGTGTTACAGATGAAATTGACAAGCACAATGAAAAGCTTGAGATTTCGCAGGAGAAGAATATGGAAGATATGTCTTACTGGTTAGCAAAAGATTTACGAAAACCTTTTAAACGAGAGGTTTTCGGATATTAAGAAAGGTGGTGTAATATATGGCAGTAAATATTGATACTTCAAATATAGGCGAAAACGATAACCAAACATATTACAGTGGTACAGTAACAACAAGCCAAGAATATATATATGCTCGTCCGCAGGATAATTTCTTATTTCAGAATACCGGTTCAGCACCATTATTGATTGAAATAGGAAATGGAAAGATAAACCTTGACCCCGGAGAAACGGAAGGTACCAATACAGTAGCGTCCAAATTTAAGGTTGTTGGGGCTTCAACATTTAGAGTTTTATCACAAAATCATATTAATGTGAATTATGCCATAAAAGACCTTTATGCAAGCGGTGGTGGTGGCGGTGGTGGAATCAATGAAACCGCCGTAAATGCATTAATTGACGCAAAGATAGCACCATTAACTAATCCGGTAACTGCATCATTGACAATAACAGGCACAACTCCGGCATTATCAAACAATGCATTGGAAGTAGGACAGACACTTACAGCAGTTAATTTCAGTTGGTCTATAGGTAATTATACAAATGCAAAATCAGCAAGAATATACAATATAAGCGGAAGTGCATCCGTTACTTCTATAACTCCGGCAGCAAGCGGAACACATACCGAAGCGGTTAGTATTACAAAGAGTGCGCCGGGGAATCAGCAATATCGTCTTGAAGTAACTGACAAGTTAGATAGGGTGATTAACTCATCTACACAAACCATCAACTGGTATTATCCTACATACTTCGGTAAATCCAGTAGCACAAGCCTGGACGAAGCAGGAATAAAAGCACTTGCAACAAAAACCCTTAGAGCTGGGAAAGCTGGAACATATGCAATAACAGCAGGGGAAGGGTACAGATACATAGTATACGACAAGTCTTTTGGTACTACCGCACAGTTTATTGATTCTAACACAGGATTTGCTGTAGATATGCAAGCACCTGCGGAAGTTGACATTACTATTAATGGCGTAACAAGAACTATGTATGTGTACAGGTCTACAAATATACTTAACAGTGCTAACAACATTGTTATAGCGTAAAGGAGGGATTTAAATGGCTATACCTATTTCGGGAACATTTGAGCCAGATGGTAATTTTAAATTGGTAGATGCACAACATATATCACTAGGCGAAGAAACCTTATCAACAACTGTTAATACAATTAAAACTAATAACGATGAATTAGTACAAATAAACGCTAATTCATTAGATTATAATCTCTCGGATTTGTCAGTTGAAACAAGTGACCCTTCTAGTGTTTATGCTGTAAGTGCAAGTAAAAAAAGTATAAAAGTAGAACACAGAAATGACCCGCACAGTATAAAGGTATGGATACCTATTCGAGGGCTAGAGATAGGCAAAACTTATAATTTCTCAGCAGTATATACGAGGAATGGTACAGATACGTCCGCTTCGATTAGATTATTCCAAAGTAATAAAACAACTTCAATTTTACCTGTTTATGAAACAAGTGAAAGTGTACAATCTTTTGTGGCGACAGAAGATATGTTATATATAAGAGTATACTGTGCTGGTGCACAAGCGTGGGTAGATATTAACAACATCTCAATTATTGAAGTTAGAGCAGCTATTAAAGGGAATGTTACTGTAGGAAATATGACAGCAAACGTATTGACCCAAAAAATAAAAACACTAGATTCTGGTATCGAGGATGGAACATCTTTTGCTATAGGTCAATTAAACGATACTCAAAGTCTTATTATTGAGGACAATGATATCAAGAAAAACAATCAGATAAGTTTTTTCGGGAAAATATCAACATTTACGCAATTATCGGTCGGGCATGGTAAAGCAGTAATGTATGCCAACTATGTAAAAATTGATGATACGAATTTAAAAATCATGTCTGGTGAAGGTGATACCGTTGCTGTTACCGAAGCGCACAATTTAACTATTGCCGATTATAT
>JAAZCB010000273.1 GCA_012513545.1 Clostridiaceae bacterium | reverse complement strand
ACAAAACAAACTTCTATCCTGAATTGATGGAATATTATGATAAAGGAAATACCAAAATAAAAGAAGCGAAATACACTTTCAAAAAGATTGGTAATTACTGGAATGCATCAGAAATTGAAATGACCGACTTAAAGAAAAACCACAAAACAAAAATGCAAATGTCGGATGTAAAATATGACACAGGGTTAACCGATGATGATTTTACGGTAAGGAAGTTGAAACAATAAAGCAAACAAATGGAGAAATCAGTTGCATTGGTACTATCAAGCGGTGGCTCCAGGGGTCTTGCCCATGTCGGGGTTATCAACGAATTGGAAAAGCAAGGTTTTAAAATATCCACTGTTGCAGGCTCGTCAATTGGTGCTGTAATTGGCGGACTTTATGCTATGGGCAAACTACCGGAATATACAGTTTGGGCAAAAACATTAAACAGAAAAGCCGTTTTGGGGCTTATGGACTTTACCCTTACTAAAAATGGATTACTAAAGGGAGATAGAGTTTTTGATAAAATGAAATCTTTTATCCCCGATGTGAATATTGAAAAAATGAACATTCCGTTTGTTGCTGTTGCAACTGATATTTTGAATGAAAAGGAGGTCGCGTTTCGTTCTGGAAGTTTCTATGACGCTATTCGGGCATCGATAGCCATTCCAGCCATTATTACACCTGCAAAATATAAGGATACATTCCTGCTCGACGGTGGTGTTCTAAACCCTATTCCCATTGAGCAAGTAGTCCGAAAAAATGGTGATATGCTAATTGTAGTGAATCTGTATGGAGAAAGAAAACCAGATATTCCAAAAGAAACAAATACTAATATTGGATTGATGAATATCTTATCAACCTTAATTTCAACAGGCGACAAGAGCAGCAAAGGATATTACTCCCTTTTAAACAGTACTTCATCAGCAATGATACATAAGATTGCAAAAATGAGCATCGAAAAACATAAGCCCGATATTATTATTAACATACCATACGATGCGGCAAATACATTTGATTTCTATCGGGCAAAAGAATTAATAGAGTTAGGAGAAAGTGCTGCAAAAGAGGCAATCAGAAATTATTTGGAAAATCGATAAGGAAATGAATTCAACAAAAGAATATATCAATATTCACAAACTTATTAAAGCAAGCGATTCAAAATTTCTGAAACGGTTGCCCAACTTCGTGATTTACTTGATTAAACTAATTATCAGACAAAATGAGATAAATCGAATCCTTTCTGCTTATGCTGATTGCATGGGTGTTGAGTTTCTATCTAAAATAAAAGATGAGCTAAATATTAAGATTGAAATAGATGGAATGGAGAATTTGCCAGAAAACGGAAAATGCTTTTTTGTAGCAAATCATCCCTTTGGATTTGTTGACGGTTTAGTACTAACAAAAACGGTTGGTAGCAAGTATGGCGATTTTAGGGCAATAGGTAACGAAGTATTTATACTTATTCCACACTTAAAGTCAAATATTGCTGCTGTTAACGTTTTCGGCGCAAACTCAAGAAGTTACCTTTTGGAATTAGAAAAAGTTTTTGCCTCAGATATACCTATTACTCACTTCCCTGCTGGTCTGGTTTCCAGAATAAAAGAAAGAAATATTGAGGACAGTGTTTGGCAGAAGGCATTTATAAATAAATCCATAGAATATCAGCGCGACATCGTTCCATTTTTCTTTTATGGCCGTAATTCCAGTTTATTCTATCTTATCTATATCATAAGGAAAGCACTGTGTATAAAAGCAAATATAGAGTTGGTTTTATTACCACATGAAATTTTTAACAAAAAGAACAAAACCATAAAAGTAAAAATTGGTAAACCAATTTCTTACCAGGTTTTTGACAAGAATAAAACACATTATGAATGGGCTCAGTTCGTAAAAGAACAGGTTTATAACTTAAAATCATCGCGATGAAAAAGGTTTCAGCAATTATTTGTGCATATAACGAAGAGAAAACACTAAAAGATGTCATCCTATCAGTTTCAGAATCTTTAATTGTTAGTGAGATTATTGTAGTTAATGATGGTTCTTCGGATAATACTAAGAAAATAATTGAGGAACTGCAGAAAGAAATTGAAATAACAGCCATTCATCTGGAAGAAAATAAGGGGAAAGGGTATGCAATGGCGGTAGCTATTGAGAATGCTGTTTTTGACATTATGGTTTTTGTTGATGCCGACCAAAGAACTATACCCTCCGGCTACATTACCCAATTGGTATCACCGTTATTAAACAATAAGTGCGATATGGTTTTGGGCTATTCCACCGTAAATATTTTAAGTCAGGATGTAAATCCATTAAAGATTTTAACAGGCGAAAGAGCTTTATATAAAGCAGATATTACCCTCATACTCGATAAAATGAAGGAATCACGATTTGGTGTAGAAACCCTACTATATTTTTATTATTTATCGATTGGTAAATCAATAAAATTTATCAGATTAAAAGGTATGACACATAAGGATAAGTACAAGAAAATGACTTCGTTTAATGCAACAACAAGCTATATCAACGAAGGGTGGGAAATTACTTATACGGCGATGAAAAATTATGATTTATTGCTAAAAGCTATTGAAAGGCATGTAAGAAAGGGGATTAAACTATGAGAAAAATAGCAGCAATAATATGTGTCTTTAACGAGGAAAAAACAATCAAAGAAGTAACAACTATTGTTTGCGATTATTTTTTTGATGAAATTATTGTTGTGAATGATGGTTCAACTGATAGAACAGCTGATATTTTAGCTGAACTTTCTGGTTTACCAAGACTTAAATGTATAACCTTACCTGATAACAAGGGGAAAGGTTATGCTATGGCAACTGGTGTTGAAAATTCAACAAGCGAGATTATCGTTTTTATTGATGCCGATTTGTCTAACCTGAAGGAAGAACATTTTGAACAATTAATCACACCCGTTTTCAGCAATGAGGCCGATATGGTTTTGGGGCAAGCAACCGAAACATTAATTAACTATAAAATAAACCCATTCAAATCTTTTACAGGGCAAAGAGCTCTTTTTAAAAAGGATATTTTACCAATACTAAAAGATGTAAAAACTTCAAAATTTGGAGTAGAAACACTTATTAACCTTTATTATCAGTCACATGAAAAAAGGGTAAAATATGTAATGTTGGTTAACTTAAAACATCCAACTAAATTCCAAAAAACCAGTCAAAATCAGGCAATATCGGAGTTTGTTAAGGAGGGTCATCAAATCGCTCTTACAGTTTTCAAAAATTTTAAATTGGTTTCAAAAATTGTAAATAATAATCTTAAAAAAATCAACTTATGAGAAAATCAAATCTATTTATAATACTATTGTTGCCTTTT
>JAAZCB010000272.1 GCA_012513545.1 Clostridiaceae bacterium | reverse complement strand
GACCGCAGTTCTGATTGAAACTCTTGTTGCCCTTGGTGCTAGCGTAAGATGGGCCAGCTGCAATATATTTTCAACCCAGGACCATGCAGCCGCAGCGATAGCAAAAGCAGGAGTTCCGGTTTTTGCCTGGAAGGGAGAAACTCTAGAAGAGTACTGGTGGTGTACAGAACAAATGCTGACCTTCCCGGGAGGCCTTGGACCACAGCTTGTTGTGGATGATGGAGGAGATGCAACCCTTCTGATTCACAGAGGATACAGAGCAGAAGAAAATGCAGCTGTATTGGACGAGCCTACAGACAATGAAGAGCTTAAGATAATAAATAATCTGCTGAAAGAAGGTTTGAAAAACGACAGCAGGAGATGGCACAATGTTGTTAAGGAATGGAAAGGTGTTTCAGAGGAGACCACAACCGGTGTTCACCGTCTTTATCAGATGGTTGAGAGAGGAGAACTTCTTGTTCCGGCCATTAATGTGAATGATTCTGTAACCAAGTCCAAATTTGATAATTTATACGGCTGCAGAGAATCGCTGGTTGACGGTATAAAAAGGGCGACGGATGTAATGATAGCTGGAAAGGTTGCAGTTGTATGCGGCTATGGAGACGTTGGAAAGGGTTCGGCTCAGTCCTTGCAGGGCCTCGGTGCGAGAGTGATAGTAACTGAAATTGATCCAATCTGTGCACTTCAGGCAGCAATGGCAGGCTATGAAGTAAAAACTGTTGAGGATACTCTCGGGATTGGTGACATTTATGTAACAACAACAGGTAATAAGGATATTATCACTATCGAGCATATGAAGAGAATGAAGGATCAGGCTATTGTATGCAATATAGGACATTTTGACAATGAAATTCAGATGTCCAAGCTTAACAGTTATGAGGGTATCAGGAAAATTAACATAAAACCTCAGGTGGATAAGTATATCTTCCCGGAAGGACATGAAATATTTGTCCTGGCTGAAGGAAGGCTTGTTAACCTTGGTTGTGCAACTGGTCATCCATCCTTTGTAATGTCAAACAGTTTCTCAAACCAGACGCTTGCCCAAATTGATCTGTGGAAAAATAAAGATGTGTATGAACCTAAGGTGTATATTTTGCCTAAGAAGCTTGATGAAGAGGTTGCAAGGCTTCACCTTGAAAAAATAGGTGCAAAGCTGACAAAACTAACTAAAGAACAGGCTGATTACCTTGGTGTTGATGTTGAAGGCCCATATAAACCGGATCATTACAAGTATTAAAGCTCAGGTTTCAATGGAATTAAGCTTAAGACCTCTTTCAAATTATTGAAAGGGGTTTTTATATGTAAAAGTGAGTCCGGAGGTTTTTTGAGTACTTAATAACTCAGGTTTTTCGGGTAAGGATAATGAATATTGCCAATACAATTAAGATGGGATAAAATTGTATAAAAGCAGAGATTTCATAAGTAGGTATACCGGAGGAGACATGGAAAGCACAAGATTAAGCCGTTGGTTTGGCTGCGGAGTGGCTGCTGGCTTTAAATTGTTTATTACTAACGAATACGGAGGTAAATTATGCTGACTGTTGACCAATTGTTATCCATTGGAAAGGATGACTTGCCGGAAGCTTCAAAATCCTTCACAAAAGAAGATCTGAATACTTTAATTGGATGGTTATCTGAAAAGGATGATAAAATAAGGTATCAGGCTTTGCAAATTCTTCAAAAACGAGCAGAGCTTACAAGTGATATTTATAGTTACTGGGAGGTCTTTTATAATAAGCTAAAGGACGTTAATTCATACCAAAGAAGTATCGGTTTGATTATGATTGCCGAAAATGCGAGATGGGATGTTGAGGACAGGCTGAAACACGATATTAATGAATATTTGCGTTTGGTTAACGATGAGAAACCGATAACTGTAAGAAGTTGTCTGCAGAATTTATGCAAGATAGTACCGTACAAACCTGAATTGCACAAAATTATATCAACAAAACTGATGGAAATTGATATATCAAAAGTTAGAGAAACAATGAGAAAGCTTATTTTAACAGATATATTATCGGTATTGTTATTGATAAGAAAAAACAAGACAAGTGATGAAATTGAAAGCTATATTTTTAAAGCATTGGCAAGTGGTATACTAGACAAAAAAGCGGTTAAGCAGGTTGAATCGATGATGTAGCTGATGCTGTTGGTGTAATTTGAATATAACTTAAGGCGGGTTAATTTCTTTATTAGGTGATTATCATGATTATAGAGCATGTTGCTGTTTGGACAAGGGATTTGGAAGAAATGAAAAATTTTTTTACAGAATTCTTTAATGGAAAAGCAGGTGAGAAGTACATAAACAGTAAAACAGGATTCCACTCATATTTTATTTCGTTTGATGGAGGGGCTCGCCTGGAGATTATGCAAATTCCAGGAATTTCGATAGAGAACAATAGAGATGAGCAGTTTTACGGATACAGCCATATTGCCTTTTCAGTTGGAAGCAGGGAAAGGGTAGATGATTTGACTGAGAGGTTAAGGAGCAGGAACTACAGAGTAACAAGAGAGCCTTCTCAAACAGGGGATGGATATTACGAGAGCTGTATTCTGGACCTTAATAATAACCGGATTGAAATTACTGTCTGATAAATAGTTTGACTATAGATTTTAGAAATAATAAGAATTATTACCCTCAGTATAACATAAAATATTGTTAGGGGAATTATGTAATATTGGGGGATTTTAGTCATGAAAAACAGATTGAGGGTTATTTCAAGCGTTTCATTTTTTGCCGGTACCGCTGCAATATTTATAGCTGCGTATTTCGAGCAGATATACTCTCCGGGAAACATATTCAATATTGGTATTATTGGGGACACAATAGTTGCTATGCTAAGGGGTGTAGGAGTAGCATTAGTTACATCGGTTTTTGTCAGTGTTCTGAAATTATGGTTTGAATCAACCGATTATCTGGTAAAAAACAATTTTATAAAGTTTTTAAGTAAAGAAGAAATGCTCAATCTGAAATCAGAGATTGAGTCTGAACTTTATTTCAGCAAAAACAACCATAACAAGGATAATAATTTTTACAGCTTTTTTGGACGTGAAGTATCTTCTCTTTTAAACGAATGCTTTTACAGCTACTATGAAACAACAATTGAGTGCTGTATTAATGATGATTACATTTCAAAGACAATAACGAAAAAATTCCAGATTGTGAATCCCTCAAAAAAAGAGGTATTGGAAAAGATACCTTTCAGAGCTGAGATGCAGAAGGTCAGCAATATTGATAACAGAGATTTATATAAGATAGAAAAGTTTGAAATTGACTCTCTGGATTTTACCGGGCAGATCAATAATGAGCTTCTGATTGTTGATGAAGGCAATGAAAGCAAGGATGCATACTGTGTAAAAGTAGATGCCGAGTACGAGGTTAAAGTCAAAAAGCAGACGACAATAGACATGGTTATAAAGACCATAGTTCCTATCGATGATGTTTGTTTTTCAAATAAAATAACAAAGCCTTGCAAGGAATATGAAATAAATTTCATTGTTAAGAACTCACCCTGTAAATTATCCTGGCATAATTTTGGTTTTTTGGGAAATCATAAGGACAACATCATGGAGACCCCCATCGAAAACGGTGTTATACTGAAGCTGAGGGATTGGATTCTTCCAGGTGATGGCATATTAGTTGCAATAAATAATAACAAAAAAAATAGTGATTAAAAATCATAGAAAGTGTTAATACTATTCATTGTTAATTTTTATACAAGCACGAATTCTGCAATTATGAATAGTATATAAGTGAAAGGAGAGATGTGTTATGTATACGGAAATATCAACAAACCTGTTTGACGAGAGAACTGTAAATTAGCAGCATATTTACCGGGGATGCTGTGTTGAATAATACAAACATATTAGCACTGCATGCATTATTTTTCTTAGACACTCAGTAAAGGACAGTAAATATAGTTAATAACACATTATTCTTTTATGAAGACTAATAAGTGGCGTACCTGCAGGAACGCCACATTAGCTTCCGGTTTAAATCAAATAAT
>JAAZCB010000271.1 GCA_012513545.1 Clostridiaceae bacterium | reverse complement strand
GTTTTTATTTTGCGGATATTTAATAATTCTTGGATTGCTAACAAGGAGATAAGGTCATTATTTTGCGGTTCTTGATTTATTTCTTGAATTCCTTGTTTTGTTAGATCATCAATTTCCAATTTTTTTTCAATCATATAGCGCCATTTCCTTTCAAGAGCAAATAGAGCAAGATTATCGTTATTCCGAGGTTAGCAAATAATACTATTTTCATTAAATCAATCTTACTAGTTTTCAGCTCTGTAAATGTTTCTTTGATAATTTTGCTTTCAATAGCCGTTTGGTAGTCTTTTGGATTAAATTGGCTTTTAAAATCTAAAGGGTTAAGGGTTTCACACGCGTTTGTACAGGTCAAAATGCATTGATAACCGCCCATGTTAAAAATATGATCTGGGTTGATTAAAAAAGACGGGTTATATCCTTTGATTTTATGATATTCAACAGTTATTGTTTTTTTATCAGTGTAATTATAAACCCTAATATATTTATGTCTTTTCCATGGTAATATAATCATTCAAAATCACTCTCTTTCTTTGGATAATATGCAATCAAAATGCTAGATATAAACATAATGGTCGAAAAAACAACTATAAATAAATTGGGTATCATTACAATTGGTATAAACCATAATAAGGACGATCCAACGAATACAATTTTATTTTTAGTATATAATGCAATAAATACCCCGATAATATAAAGGATCAATGCAATAATCAATATCATCTTCTCAGTATCGTCAATTGTATTATAAGCCAATTCATCAACCTCTAATAAATCTATGTATGCATTATACCATATGATCATATCAGCCAACGTTAACAACGGAAACAAACTTGAAAAATAGTTGAATGACAATACCTTTTCGCTTTCAATATCTCGAAAAGCCCATTGATTAAATTGCAATTCTTGCTCACTTTCGGTTAAATTATCGAACATGTCAAGATTTAAAGGCGAATAGATTTTATTAGATTCTAACATTGTGATATTATAATTTCCGTCAGCGTTCACATAAACTTGCAACGGATCGAGATCAATAAAACCCGTCTGGGTAGGATCAAGATAAAAAGCATGATATTTTTCCATTTGAGCATCGCTTGGCTCAGTTCCACTCCCGAACAATTCCGTTAAATCAATCACGATATGATCGAATTTGTCTTGCCATTCATCATAATAACTCACCCACAAATCCATTTGCGCTTTAATCTCTGCGTCACTCATTAAATCGAATGTGGTTGAATAAAGTGGTGAGTATTGCTTGTTTGCGATTAAGTTTGAAATGTTAAAAGTAAATATATAATCAACTTCTATTTGAGTCCATGAACTTGATGAAAAATCCTTAACTTTAATCGTTGGGCTATTTATTGTTGGTTCTATTATTCCAGATATAGTTTCATAACTACCAGTTTCATTGCTTAAAATATAGACTTCATCTACGCCTATATATAATCTTATATCTCCAGAAGATGCTTTAATTCTTGAAATTATATAATATTTAATACCAGATGTAATTGTTGTTAATTGTTGTAAACCACCAAATTGTGCAGTTGGTGTAAATGAATATATGCCATCACTTACACTGCCTGTTGCACTCGGTAATGTCCATCCAGTAGTTCCATCACTAAAATCTCCATTCGTTACTAACTGTTCGCAGTCTATTAGCGTACCGGAGTCAATCCCTTTCAGCGATTCTGGCATGGCATAGGATTGGGTTGATCCGTCATAATATAGATAATATTCGTGAGATTCATCAAAATTGTCAGTAAGCACTCCGCCTGTTACTAGATTATGATCAAACGATGATACTGTATCAAGAGCGTTCAAATCATCCATAATATAATTTGTAAGAGGTTGCTCGGTATTGCTAAATACTTCTGCTAAAGTATAATTATCCAGTTCAGGTACTGGATCATGGATAGATGAAACATCCGCATAAGCTACTAATGGAGTGATGAGGGGTAAAAGCCCCATTATCAACATCACTAAAATTTTTTTCATCTTTTATTCACTCTTTCGCATTTTAATAAAAGCAACAAAACCACCAGCGATCAAGACGATAATAATTGCAGGCACTAGCCATTTATGGATGTTGGCTTGAAAGGAGTCCTCACTACCATCTAAATAACCGAGATCATAGGATTCCCCCTCAACTAATAAAGCCCCCGCTGTATAACCTTTATCATAAGAGTAGGATTCATTATCATCATAAGGCGGATAAGCAATAAATCCATATTCATGTACGTTTCCAACCGCGGTATTGACGGCCGATAGTATTTCATCATCTAAACTATCAATTCCCAAATCATAACCATCATCAAGTCCCTCATCATATCCCTCTGTATATCCTGTATATTTCGATAGTAAAATCATCTGTTGGATTTCCGCTTCAGTATAAGTTTCAAACCATTTTACATAATCATAAGGGGCAAGCGGTACAAATCTTATAGCGTTAAAAATAGCCATTTGATTGTTGATATAGTTAGCGTCTAGCGTTGTATCTATCGATATATATACTAATAGATAAGTAGTTGCATCATTATAAGGATAATTAAAATAAAATAAATTATCTCCTATGCCACCCTCAATGTTGATATTCATACTTGTCATTTCCATTGTTGATAATGTTAGTTTATCCACGATTCCATTAATAAAATATAAAGCGGGTTGCCCTGCACCAAGATTCAAATCATTGTCAAACGTTATAGTTAATTGGTTGACCTGTGTCATAGGAGTGGTAAATTCCACTTTTTGAACGAGGATAGACCGATTAGCGTCCAAAGGGTCAGCACGCAAAGCAACGTTTGTAGCGGTAAAACCTAAATATCCCGGGGGAAAAATACCCTCAGGATCAAATTGAGCTCTTGCACCCATTCCCATTGATATTGATACTGTAAATAATAACATAATAATAGTAAATCCGCTTTTTAATATTCTTTTTTTCATTTTATAGTTTTCTCCTTTCCGTCTGATGACGTTTTTTTTTCTCTACAAGGCTCACAAGGAGGGGGGGGGATCTTGGAAGCCTTATAGATGTATTATACCATGTAATGCATAGGCTGTCAAGGG
>JAAZCB010000270.1 GCA_012513545.1 Clostridiaceae bacterium | reverse complement strand
CGGTAGAGCAGCGGACTGAAAATCCGTAATCATTATAAATGGAGGTACAAAATGACTACATCAAGAGTGTTGATAGGGCTCGACGATATCAGGAATGCTGATAACCTCTCCGAAAGCGAAAAAAGAAAAATAACCTCTTTGATTAAGAAAATGGCAAAAAAAAGACAAAGGCCAGAACGGCAGCCAGCTCCAGAAGGCGGTATCTCAATAAGAGAAGCTGAAAGAAAATATAATATTAGCAAAAGTACTATTTCAACTTGGGTATCTAAGGGATATGTACCTGTTTTATTACGCACTAAAAACTGGGTATATATTGACGAAGCCGTATTCAGTAAATTGGTAGATGAATATCGAAAAGACCCCGGAAGAGGCAAGAAAACGGTAAAAATGATCAATTGTTTTAACAATTAATTATTACTGTTTTTTTTGATTCATAGCCTTAATCATTCCTGAATTCATTATGGCTAAAATTATCCCCAATATACCCAGAATAATCAGGGTATAAGAAATCCATTCTCTAATGCCTCCGAGTGTAGAAAATCCAACGAAAACCAGTATTGCAGAATTAGTTATTAATAAACCTTCTATTACTAAATTCCATATCTTCATTTAACATCTCCTTATCTTATTATACTATATCATTAAATTATATAGGAATAATGAGCATTTATGAAAAATAAAGAGCATTTATTATTAAATGAAAACTTCGTACACTTACGCAATTATTCAAAATGTACGATATTGTCTAAATTGAACTGTTAATATTATTGCAAAGTGTCCGAAGTTGTATTATACTACCTCTAACGATAATTCGTTGGAGGTTTTTTAATTTATGGGGAAAAAGTTGCAGACCCCTACCAAATGGGATTTCGCCGGAATTATATTTATGTCTTTTGGGGCTGGAATGTTTTCCCTCATGCCCTTCATCGGTCGATTAATGGGCTCTCAAAATACATCACTCGAATATTTAACTTTCGGTACGATGTGCTTATTTTCTTTATTCATCGCGATAATGATTTCAATTGATATCTATAAGTCGCTTATAGACCTTAAACGATCCGTAGATATCAGCCAAAACAGCGACAACAATAAAGGCGGGCTTCAAGAAAATAAGGCCTGGCCAGCTACTCCATGCCCAGGTGAGAACAATATAGACTGCGGACGGCAATGCGACGAAGATTATAACGAGAATCAAAATAATCCCGAACATTCTGTTCATAAGCATGCTCCTTACTGCGATAGTGGTGTTTCTTCTGACAGAGAACATTCTATCGCAGAGGGGGCGCCAAAAAAAGAGGTTAGAAATGATTAAACTCAGCCAAGTGTTAATAACCTGCCCTTGTTGTAAACAGATGGAATTCCTGCAGGTCCTCGAGGGCAATAAACTGGAGCCCCCGCCCGCTTATCATCAAAAGGGTGAAAATCTATTTCATAAAGATTGCCCGGAGCCCTGCCGTCTGTTTTCAATGAGTATATCCCCCATAACGCTGACAACTGTTAATACTAACCGTCGGAATAATTCAACAGCCAACTTCACTAAAGTTTGTAAAGCCCCTCAGGTATCTGCAGGGGCTAATTTATATTAAAAGGAGAAAAATATGGAACACAACAAGAGTTTACATGTATGCAGGAAATGTGCTCCCGGGGAAAGCCCCGACTATTTTTACCTGGTATATGTAGAGGACAAAAAGGCGCCGATGATTAAACACATGGATATGGATTGCGCCTGCAACGAAGCTGAGAGATTAGCCCGGCTGCCATGTAATCAAGGTAAAAAGGTTTACATCCTCTCTTCAATCCGAGTCATCTATGTTGACGTCCCCCCGATACCGGTAACTATTAAAAATCTTTAATTGGAGGAAATTAAAATCTATGGAACTCACAAAATCAGACATCGAAGCGATTGCCAGAAAGAGATACGTAAAATCGATAAGTAAAAAGTGGCTTATTACCGCTATGATTTTACTCGTGTTCATGCTGCCTTGCCTTTTTCTCCCGGAGCCGTTCGTTACAATCTTTGTAGTTGTACTGGCAATCCCCGCAATCGCCATTTTACTTAAATACACCCGGGGGGAGGACCTATTTGTCAAAGACTTTATCAAACGCTGGGAGTCCGGGGAAATAACTTTTGATAAAGAGGTTAAATAAAATGGCTAAGACAAGAGATGAAATTGACGCGTTAAAAAAGAACTGGTTAGCTGATCCTTGCTGGGACATCGAGGTTACTGAGGGTTTTGAAGATTATTATGATGAGCTCTTAGTATTCCGTAAAGAACAGGAATTAATATGGGCAAATAAAAGGGAATTATATGACAACCACTATCCTTTATGCCCGTTGAAGTTTGCCAACAATAATATCGGGTCGTGCAAATGCGAGAGGGAAAATTGCGCTTGGTGGAATTCTGAATATGGTAAATGCGGGGTAATTTTAGCGGGTTATTTGCAAGGTTGGAATGAAGCCTG
>JAAZCB010000269.1 GCA_012513545.1 Clostridiaceae bacterium | reverse complement strand
CAGCAGGAGCGGGAAAGATACCCAACAGCCTGATTGAACAACTTGCACCAGAGGGAAGAATGCTTGTGCCGGTAGGCAAGAGATATATGCAGGAGCTGCTGCTAATTGAAAAGGACAGTAAGGGAAGGATTATAGAAACATGTTTGGGAGATGTGGCTTTTGTTGAGCTCAAAGGGGACTACGGCTGGGAAAATTAGAATATGCTATTGCACAGAAGTTAATGATTTGTTAAAATGTAAACAAAGTTTTTGAAGAGTTTACCATAAAAATGATCAATAAATGTTGGAGGGTTTTTAAAGATGGAGAGAATTAAGTTTGACTATTCAAAGGCAAGTGATTTTTTACAGGACAATGAGGTTTATTATTTAGAGAGTTTTATAAAGTCAGCACATGATATGCTTCATAATAAGACGGGCGCAGGTAATGATTTTCTCGGGTGGGTTGACCTTCCCGTAAACTATGACAGAGAAGAATTTTCAAGAATAAAGGCAGCTGCAGAGAGAATAAAGTCTGATTCCGATGCCCTTGTTGTTATAGGTATAGGCGGTTCTTACCTCGGAGCGAAGGCAGCTATAGACATGCTGTCGCATTCCTTCCACAATGTTATGCCTAAATCCAAAAGGAAGTCTCCTGAAATATATTTTGTAGGAAATAATATCAGCTCTACCTACATAGCTGACCTGCTCGAAGTATTAGAGGGCAAGGAAATTTCTGTAAACGTAATATCGAAGTCAGGCACTACTACTGAACCTGCCATTGCATTCAGGATTTTCAAGGAATACCTTGAAAACAAATATGGCAAGGAAGGTGCTAAAAAGAGGATATATGCAACTACCGACAAGGCAAAGGGAGCATTAAAGAAGCTTTCTTTGGAAGAAGGTTATGAAACCTTTGTGGTGCCTGATGATGTAGGTGGAAGATTCTCAGTTCTTACAGCAGTGGGCTTGCTTCCAATTGCAGTATCCGGTGCAGACATCGACAGCATGATGAAGGGGGCTTCGGACGCTTATGAGCTTTATAAGAATACAAGCCTTAAGGATAACGACTGCTATAAATATGCTGCTGTCAGGAATTCCTTATATAGAAAAAACAAATCTATTGAAATAATGGTTAATTATGAGCCTTCGCTTCACTTTTTCACAGAATGGTGGAAACAGCTATACGGCGAGAGTGAAGGAAAGGACCAGAAGGGGATTTTCCCTGCAGGGGTTGACTTCACAACCGACCTTCACTCAATGGGTCAATACATTCAGGATGGACTGAGAAACATGTTTGAAACAGTGGTAAAGGTTGAAAAGCCCAGGAAGAATATTGTTATCAAAGAAGACAAGGATAACCTTGACGGTCTTAATTTTATTTCCGGCAAAGACATAGACTTTGTAAACAAAAAAGCATTGGAAGGAACAATGCTTGCCCATAACGACGGGGGAGTTCCAAACCTATTGATAACAGTACCCGAGCTTAATGAGTATTATTTCGGCAGTATGGTTTACTTCTTTGAAAAGGCCTGTGGAATAAGCGGATACCTGTTAGGGGTTAATCCTTTTGACCAGCCTGGTGTAGAGGCTTATAAGAAGAACATGTTTGCCCTTCTTGGAAAACCGGGATTTGAAGAACAGAGAAAAAAGCTTGAGGAACGTTTATAATAA
The DNA here is from genome assembly GCA_012513545.1 of Clostridiaceae bacterium. Next base: position 9,599 of record JAAZCB010000269.1, on the reverse strand, counting down.
ATAAAAAAAAAGCAAGGGATGACAGGCAAAAACTGTCCCTTGCTTTTTTTATGCAAACTGCACAGTAGTTTATGGGAAGTATATTATTGCGATTTCCGGAGGCGACAAGAATCTCAGAGGAAATAATACATTTCCAAGACCGCTGTTTATATAAAGAGTAATATCGTTAACCTTATTAACTCCTTTAACTATACCCATTTTGCAAAGCCTCTCCCTGCGCATTAGCTTGAATTCCATACCGAAAGGCATCCATATCTGGCCGCCGTGGAAATGACCGCATAACAGATAATCGACTTTATCCTTCGGAAGTTTGAATACGATATCCGGATTGTGTGAAATTGCTATATTGACCTTGGCATCCTCACAACATGAGCTGAGAGCTTTTTCAACATTATATCGCCTTAACCTTAAATCTTCAATTCCGATAAGGTTATATTTTCTTGAATCCTTTTGTAAACAAACTGATTTATTATGAAGCACCGTGACGCCGATACTTTCAATCTTTCTTGTAAAATCCATAATTTTCGATTCATTATACGAGAAGGTGCCGTAGTCGTGATTACCGAAACACAAAAATACCCTGTGATTCCCTTTTATTTCCTTTAAGAAGCTTAAGAAGATGTTTATTTGATGTGGATGGTTTATATAATCGCCTGTAAGAATAATGAAATCAGGTTTTTCCTTGATTATTACACTGGCTACTTTATCAACGTCTACACATAGGTATTTCAGATGAATGTCGGATAAATGTATAACCTTAAGAGGGTTTGAAGCATTGGTGAAATAAATTCTGTTTACCTTAAACCTGCCTGCTTCATACCTCATATAGGTTAGTGCAGCAACACAAATAATTAAAGATACAAAAAAGAAATACATTGAATATCCCCTAAACTATAAATAATTGATATAATCAGCAGAAATTATCAGTATATCAATTAATATACCAGTATAATGCCACAGATTCAATCATTTTTTAAGGTAATCGGAGTATATGGCATCAAACACTTATTGTGGTATAATTGACTAATATACAGTTTGTCAAGGGAGGTATTTAAGTGTTTGAGATATTTTCTTCATTATTGAAATATATTTTCATTTCTGTAATCTATCTTTTTATTTTTGCAATAATCCGAATGATTTACCTTGATATATATTCCATGAACGCAAGAAGGTCAGGACAGAATCTGCCTTACATAAAGCTCATAAACCGCCGTGACAGTTTGGAAATGAAGGTTGAGGAGAGTTATATTCTTGATAACAACCTCACAATAGGACGGGCCATGGGCAACCGTATTACTATTGCCGATCCCTTTTTATCCGGGCAGCATGCTGTATTTGACATAAGTGACGGAAGCTGTTCTCTTAAAGATCTGGGCAGTACAAACGGAACATTTGTAAACGGCAAAAAGCTGGAGAATGCTCCGGTAGTGCTTAATGACGGTGATAGAATACGTATAGGACAATTGGACTTTATATATGTGGCAGGCCTGGAGGTGCAAAAATGAGAGTCTTGAAATATCCGAGGCCTGTTGAAATGATAGTTCTTGTGAATGCTATCGGCTTTGGCCTTTTGTTTTTCTATAAAAAACCGTATGACTACTTTATTCTTATAGCCGGTTTGTCTGTTATTTTGCTTGTTGGCTTTGGTTATTTCGCAATCAGGAAAGCAAAGCTTGGAGACGGGTATCTGTTTCTTATTTCAGGAATGCTTTCAAGTATCGGAATTATTATGCTTTACAGGCTTGACAGAGAGTTGGGGTTTAAACAGATTGTATGGTTTGGTATCAGCATAGCAGCGTTCTTTGCAAGTTACTTTTTGTACCGGCGCTATCAGGTCTGGGAACGGCTGACCTGTTATTATCCTGCAATATCCCTGTTTTTGTTTGTAGCTACTCTTTTGTTCGGCAGAAGCATCAATGGCGCAAAAAACTGGATATTTATAGGCAAGTTCAGTATTCAGCCCTCGGAATGTATTAAGATTATTTTTGTATTTTTTATTGCTGCTTTTTTCAATAAGTATAAGGAAGAATTTAAGGAGCTTACTGCGCTTCGCTTCAAAAAGGAAGATATTAAACTGTACATTCTTATGTCCGGTGCATACATGCATCTTGGTCTCATGGTTATTCAGAAGGAATGGGGGACTGCACTTCTGCTGTTCTTAGTGTATTTTATGCTGGTTTATGTTTTAATAAATAACCGGTTGTTTATGCTGATTAATGCAGGTATGGCTTCTTTAGGAGGTATAGGAGGAATTCTTTTTGTAAGCCACATAAAAGTAAGGGTTGATACATGGCTCAATCCGTGGAAGGATATTGCAGGAAAAGGTTATCAAATAACCCAATCACTCTTTGCCATAGGCTCGGGGGGATTTTTCGGGACAGGAATCGGACTGGGAAGACCGGACTTTATCCCGGAAGTAAATACTGATTTTATTTTTTCAGCCATTTGTGAAGAAATGGGCATTTTTGGAGGCGTTGCAATTGTTCTTCTCTATTTTATCCTGGCTTACAGGGGCTTTAAAATTGCACTTTACACAGTGGAAAATTTTACAAAGACCCTGGCCCTTGGACTGACTCTGCTATTTGGCTTTCAGACCTTCATTATTGTCGGAGGTGTTATCAAGCTGATTCCGCTGACGGGCATTACGCTTCCGTTTATAAGTTATGGAGGAAGCTCTTTGATTGTAAGTTTTATTGCCCTTGGAATTTTGCAGGCTATCTCTGCAGGGCCCGCAGCGTATGTCACTAGAAAGGAGAAGCTGGATGGAGAATCAAAATAAAAGAATTACCCATGTTATGGTTTTAATTTGTTTTTTGTTTCTTTGTATTGTGGTTTATCTGACTTATTTTGAGGTGTTTGTAAAGGATAAAATTCTTACCAGTTCATATAACCGAAGGCAATGGGAACAGGAGGATACAACCTTAAGAGGGAGCATACTGGACAGAAATGGGGTTGTGCTTGCAAAAAGCACTATGGACGAAAATAAACAGGAGCGTATTTATCCCTATGGAAGTTTGTACAGCCAGGTTATCGGATACAACTCAAAAGCCTATGGCAAGTCGCTTATGGAGCTGTATTACAATAATGAACTACTTAATATAAGGGAGTATAGTTCCATATTCAATTTCAAGGAAAAGCTCTCAGGGGAGTTGAAAACCGGCAATAACCTTTATCTTACTATAGATCACAAGCTTCAGGAAAAAGCCGAGCAGTTGCTTCGTGGTAAAAATGGAGCAGTTGTTGCAATGAGGCCTAAAACAGGCGAAATTCTTGCAATGGTCAGTAAGCCGGACTTTGACCCTTCCAGTACAAAACTTGCTCAGAATTGGGAGGAGCTCATAAAGTCAAAGGACTCTCCTTTTCTCCCGCGTGCAACTCAAGGGCTATATGTTCCCGGTTCAACCTTTAAAGTACTGACTGCGGCGGCGGCTGTTGAAAACGGAATGGAAGACAGAACCTTTGATGACAAAGGGAGTATTACAATCGATGGGAAGATATTCAATAATTTCAATAGTCATGTTTATGGCAATTTAGATTTGAAAAGCGCCCTTGCAGTTTCAAGTAACGTGGCGTTTGCCCAAATAGGTTCGGAACTCGGAGAAAAAGTACTGAAAGAAATTGCCGTGAGGGTAGGAATGAACAGGGAAATCCCTTTTGATATTCCGCTGAACTCAAGCCGGTTTCCTTATGAGTCTATGGGTAAAACTGATCTGGCAGCAGTAGGGATGGGGCAGGGAAAATTGCTTGTAACACCGCTGCATATGGCTATGATTGCTTCGGGGATTGGTAATAATGGGATAATTATGAAGCCTTATCTCGTAGACAGAGTGGTTTCCTCCAGCGACATTACGCAAAAGTCAGTAAAACCTGATAAATTCAGTCAGATTATGTCACCCGAGACTGCTCAAAAGGTAAAAGACATGATGCAGTATGTAGTGGAAACAGGTACTGGAAAAGGTGCTGCAATTAAGGGAGTCAAGATTGCAGGAAAAACTGGTACAGCAGAGAATGAATTGAGCAGTAAGCAGAAAAACAAGGAACATGCCTGGTTTATTTGCTTTGCACCAGTTGATGACCCTCAGGTGGCTGTTGCTGTCGTGCTGGAATACAGTGGATCTACCGGTGGAGCTTTAGCAGCTCCTATTGCAAGGGATTTGATGCGTCAGGTGCTGGGAAAGTAATTTTATATTATTTTGCATATCATCAACAATCAAAGGAGTGCTTTCAATATGGTGTCCTTGTATTTGAGAAATTCTTGTGTTGAAAGCATTTCACGCCGCCTCGGGCGCGGGAATTCTATTTCGAGAGTATCAACCACACAGGCAGGTCTGTCGGACAGCACATACACCCTGTCCGATAGGAAAATTGCCTCCTCAATGTCGTGGGTAACAAACAGCACTGTTTTTCTGTGCATGCTTAAAACCTGAAGCAGCCATTCCTGCATATTCATGCGTGTTATTGCATCAAGAGCACCAAAAGGTTCATCAAGAAGCATTATATCGCTGTCCATTAGAAAAGTTCTCAAAAGTGCTGCCCTCTGTTTCATACCGCCGGATATTTCAGACGGATAGTAGTTTTCGAAGCCCTCCAGCCCAAACTCCAAGATAAGCTCCTTTAATCTCAGACTTTCAGCTTTATCGGCTTTAGCACTAATCTCAAGAGGGAGAACTATATTCTTATATACTGTACGCCAGGGCATAAGCAGATCCTTTTGAGGCATATAGCAGAAGTTACCGGAGAAACGTTTAAGCTCTGTTCCGTTTACAAGAATGCTGCCGGAAAAGTCTTCTTCCAATCCTGCCAGAATCCTCAATATGGTGCTTTTACCACAGCCACTGGGCCCTATTAGGGATACAAACCCATTCTCGGACAGAGTCAGGTTTATATCCCCTAAAACCTCAAGCTTTTCCTTTTTGCGTATATAGGTTTTATTCAAGTTAGCAATCTTGATTTTACTTGTCATTATTCACCTGCAAAAAGTCATTTGTGAATGCTTTTTCAACATCAATTTCAGAATTGATGAACTTGTTTTCATAAAGCCATTTCATATATCTTTCCCAGACTTCTTTCTTCTGCATTCCCCAATAAGGAGCATCATCCTGGTATTTTGAGGAGAGAAACTTCTGGCTCTTTACAACAAGCTCCCTATCCAGCTCAGGTGCAAGCTCTAAAAGGCATTCTGCAGCCTCGTCAGGGTTTTCTATCGCAAACTGATAGCCCTTTGCGGCAGCCCTCATAAATTTTCCGACCAGCTCCGGGTCATTATTTACATTGTTTTCATTTGTGACAATAACAGGGGTGTAATAGTCAAATATCTCCGAAAGCTCTCCAAGATCAATATAGTTGATCTCAAAACCCTTGTTTGAAGCATTAATGTAGTCCCAGCCCTCAAAGATCCAGGCAAAATCAATTTGTCCCGACTCACTTGCCAGTAAAAAGTCGGAGGTGCCGGTTGTAAGAATTTCAACCTTATATGGGTCTCCACCGGCATCTTTAACCACTTGTCTTACCATTGCAGCTTCAACTTCAGAACCCCAACCTCCGTATTTCTTTCCTTCAAAATCCTTTGGAGTTGTTATGCCCTTATTCTTTAGAGAACCGAAACCTGAAGTGTTATGCTGTATAACGGCTGCAAGGGATACCAAAGGTAAGTTGGAGGCTCTTGCAAAGGTAACTCCTTCCTGGTAGCTTATTCCGAACTGTGCCGCATTTGCTGCTACAAGCTGGTCGGCAGAAGATTCGCCCGGCTGAATGATAGTGACATCAAGCCCTTCTTCTTTAAAGAAGTCTTTGACTTTTGCGGCATAGATCCCAGTGTGATTTGTGTTCGGGACCCAGTCAAGAACGAAATTGACTTTAGTAAGCTCTTTAGTCTGAGGGGCTGCAGGAACTTCATCCTTTGGAGTTGAGACTCCGTTCTTATTGCTGCACCCTGCGGCAAAGGCAAGTATTAATGCTGTACATACAAATAGTATTGGAAAAAAATTTTTCATGTTAGTCATCCTTTCAAATTCCATTTAATTGTTTTCTTTTCTATAAGGCCTATTAAAATAAACAGTAAAATACTGAAGGCTGAAATTAGTGTTATATCGGCAAACATGGCAGCAGTCCTGAAGGATTTCATGGACCGTGTAAGGAAAATACCAAGGCCGCTCTCGGCGCCTGTCCATTCGGACATAACTGCACCCATTACAGCATAGGTTGCAGCAATCTTAAGTCCAGAGAAGAAGTGGACCAGTGCAGAAGGAAGCTTTAACTTTATAAATATTTGAAGTTTTCCTGCATTCATGCATTTTAGCAGTTCTTCAAGGTCTCTGTCATAGGTATTCAGTCCTTCAGTAAGATTTAATGCAACCGGAAAAAATACAACCAGTACACATATTATCAGCTTGGACATAATTCCTATCCCGAACCATATTGTAACCAGCGGTGCAATTACGATTATGGGCACAGTTTGTGAAAGAATAATAAAGGGGTATAAAATATTCCGTATCAGCTTTACACTGCTCATAACAACAGAGAGTAAAACTGCCAGCAGTATGCCCAATATAAAACCAAGAAGGGCTTCTGTTATTGTTGTAAGTGAATGGAAAAACAAAAGCTCCCCGGATACAATAAACTCATTGTAAACAGCTGAAGGAGATGGAAGTCTGTATTCCTTTATATTGTTAGCTTTTACGACTAACTCCCATAAGACTATAAAAACAATGAAGGCTGCTGAGGGATAAAGAGGATTATCTGTATTTCGAAATCTTTTCATCCATGGTCACGCCTTCCTCTTTATAATCAATCTTAACTACAGATAAAACTCTGCTTGCTCCCTCTGTTATACAGACATCCTGTGCTTTTTTCACAATTTCCAGAAGAGTATCGAGTTCACCTTCCATGGTGGTTTCCATTGGACCAACCTCATATTTTACACCGCTTTTATGTATGAGTTCAATGACCTTGTCCACAACCGGATAAATCCGGTTTTCAGGTACATTTGGAACGACCTGCAGTGAAACATTAACAATTGACATTACAAATCCTCCTTATCAAAACACTATAAAATAATAAAAACCGCCCAACATAGGCGGTAAAATATCAGTTACTCATTCCCTACGCTGGCATTATCCAGATCAGGTTAAGGGTTGTGGAAATATCCAACTCTCAGCCGGCAGTGCCAGCACCCCTGTGATAAATATTCAGTTCGAATTTATAATAGCACAATATCGATTTAATGGCAAGAAATTGATTTTTTATAAGAACAACGTAGTAGACAAGGGGGCGGTATAAGATGTACACGCAATTTAGATGAGTATAACTGTGTGTACATCTTTATATTTCTATACGATTTCTTTCAATTCTCTTTTAGTCTGAGTCGGTTCTGATTTCAATGGTATTTCTGCAAGTATTCTGAAGCCATCGCCTTCCTCATTCAGGAACTTTACAGTACCTCCGAGACTGTTGACTCTTTCCGATATTCCGGATAATCCTATACCCTTATTGATTTTCTTGCATCCTTTCCCATCATCGATTATATTAAGTCTAATACAGTTATTATTCTGGTTCAAAATAATATCAATATTTTGGGACTGCCCATGCTTAAGAGAGTTGTTAATTCCCTCGAGACATATCATATACAGAACTTTAAAGAGATTTTTCTCATTAATTTCGAACAAATTGCCTATTGTTATATTCAGTGTTATTCCGTGTGGTAAACCAGACTTTAAACTTTGGAGAAAAGTTATGAATTTCTTTGTGTAATCTGCAGGCTGAGTACTTATATTTAAAGTATTATCATTGAAATCCTTATACAAAAGCTTTCTGAATTCACTCATTTTCTCCTCAGCCATTTTCAGGGCACTAATTGTATTGCTTCTTAGTTTCAATTCTTCTTCTGAAAGGTTTGAAAGGTCTTTACGCAAGCACAATATAATGTGAGTCATTGCATGTCCTATAACATCATGAGCATCCCGAGACATCTCAAAACGGGTTTTTGTTGACGCAAGCTCAGCTTCAACCTTTGCAAGGTTTTTATAGTCAGTAATATCACTAAATGAAATAAGCTTTCCAATTCGCTCGTTTCCATAGGCTGTTATTGGCTGGACGGATACCTTGTAATATTTTTCTTCCGGCAAGCAAATACATAACTCGCAGTCCATAACTGTAATATTTTCTGAGAATATATGAAATTTTAATATCTCTATTTCCTCTTCATCTACAGCATACACATTGAATTCTTTCAGCAGCATGTCCATCGACTTATTTAATTGCTCTTCAAGCCGAAACGGGAAGGCTTGTTTAAAAGCTGAATTATAGTATATAATTATGTATTCGTTATCGAGAATCAAGAAAGGTATACTGATATTTTCAGCAAACTCTTTAAAGGCTATGGGAACAAGATTCAGCAACCTGTATCTTAAAGCTGCAAAGCCCAAAATCAGGACTACCACAGAGCTTATAACCGGAACAGGATCAAATACTAGCGTTGGAAGAAGATCACCATTGAGTAATATCCTGTATCCGTAGAGGATTAAAGGAATTGCACCTGCCAAGACAATGATGAATCCTTGTCTGAATAAATAACCCCTTTGCTGAAACAACTTTCTGAATATGATAAATATAAACGGGCTGACTGATATAAAAATGAACATTTCAAAGGCTTCGCAGAAAAGTGATTTGTAAAATACATAATCATTTCTTCGAATTATTATGTTACCCATAATTCCATGCCAACGGTTTGTAATCAAAAGAATTGCATAAACTGTAGGCAGAATGTAAATAAGCAATATCCTGATATTCAGGCGTTTTCTGTAATTTAAAAAAAGCCAGCTTAAAACAAGGCAGGTGATTTGAGCAAATATAAATGATATACATTTTATATATGATAAATAAACTTCTTTTAGATCTATGCCTTCATTCAAATGCTTCATCATATGGGATAATATATAAATAAACATAAAGACAGTATAGACTGTATACCCTCTAAAAAAAGCACTGTCTTCCGACCTTTTCCAATATATAACAAGAAGAATAATTGTCAAGACAAGCGAAAAACCCTCAATGCTTAGCAAAGTATTCTCAAGCAGAATATCTTCCAATACTTGTTGCGTAATAATAATTGTACACCCTTTCGAGAAGTTCTCCAACAATATTATCATTATTTTGGAATATTAGCAACTTCCAGACTGAAAGATTAACTATACATGCTTATACTGAAAAACCAATCCCATTCTATACTAAAGAGTTGATTCATAAAAAACCCCTTCCGAAACTTATTTATAAAGGCTTTCGAAAGGGGTTTTCCTGTAGTCTTAAACAATCAACATTTCCGTTAGTAATATCTAACAATCCGATGTAATACTTGTTTGCTCCTGCTACAGCATTCCATGTTACTGTCAGGCTTTCACCGGCTTTAGGTGTATCAAAGGCATTAATTTTCGGGCTGGTTGAAACAGCCGCTGAGCTTTGAGTTACATTAAACAACGCAAAACTGATTGAAACACAAAAAAACAAAATTGCTGCTATAAATCTTTTCATATTGAACCCCCCTAGTATTAGTATTTAAGCAAAATAATATAATGGCAAGGTAACCGATTTCAACAATACTTCCT
>JAAZCB010000268.1 GCA_012513545.1 Clostridiaceae bacterium | reverse complement strand
TTGCTATCTGTTTCATACCCTAATGAAGTTGCATTTATTATGTAATTATTATAGTAACTTCTTGTTCCACCTCTATTAACATATTCTGTAACTTCTTGTCTATCAATATAACCAGATGAATTTGTAAGTGTTGTAAATTGTAAATCTCCAGTTGAATTATATGCTGAAATATTTGCTCCAGCAATTTCTGTTCCATTACTGTAATTAGTGTATGCTTGATAATACCATTTTCTTATGATTTGTCCGTCAGCCCCATTAACCTCCTCTGTATCATAAGAACAATTAAGGAAAGTGTTGTTTACACTTAAATACACAGAAGATACATATACATCTTGGAGGTTTCCACTAGTATAAACACAATCTATAATTCTGGAATCATTCAAACTACCAAGATGATATGCTTCATTTTCTCCTGTAGCCCTATTTCTTATAATAGTATTATTGATTCCTCCTAAGCGAATACCTGCTATTCCTCCAGTACCATTAGAATCAATTAAAGTGTTATTGTTTGATGGATAACTGGATAAAAGTCCTCCTAAGACAATACCTGTATGATAACCGATTCCTGTTGAATTAGAAATTAGATTATTATGTGAACTATAAGTAACTTCTATACCATCAGTTAGATTAGAGAATCCTGTTGAATTAATGATATTTCCATTTATGATTCCTAAAAAGTAAATTCCTGTTCTAGATGAAGAATTTCCAAGAGAGTTAATTACATTTGTAAATTCCCCATAATCAGCTAAAATTGCATACTCTAAATTTGAAATAGCTGTTGAATTAATAATACTATTATAATGTCCATAATATCCTAATCTAATACCATTGCTTTCTTCTGATAAACCAAAAGAATTAATTATTGAATTATTTAAACCAGTATGAGATACGCCTCCAAATACTTGAATACCTGGATTAAAATAAGAACTTCCATTAGAGTTTTTGATTATATTGTTGCTTGCATCATTTATGTAAATACCTCTTCCATAATAAGAATATGCTGTATTATTTACAATTGTATTGTAATTAGCTGAATCATGAATTAAGATACCAGAAGCTCTTGGTGTTAGCCTCCAAGTATTATCATATATGATAGAATCGAGAGATTTATTATTGTAAATAGTTATATTATTATTTTCTATTGTACCATTATCTGCTCCATTAAAGAAGATACCTGCTGTATAATTATATATATTACAATTTCTAACTGTAGTATTGAATTGATTTGTTTGTATTCCAAAATAATATCCAATGTCATTTCCAGTGTAATTTATCCAATACCCATTACAATCTAATGTGATGTTTGGCTGAGTTACTGTAAAACAAGTTCCTTGAGATGAAACATTTTGTGTTAAAGTATAAACTGTGTTTGGTGAATTTAATTCTCCACAAGTGTTTCCACCAACCACTTCTGTATCTACAATGAAATTTCTTTGTCCTGAAGTCCTGTAATTACCTGCTTCATTAATTGCATAAACTGTATAATTGTGTTTTCCATCTTGTAAATTATACAATGTTGTGTTGAAAAGGTTTGATTGTGAATTATATAATGCTAAAATCTCTGTTTCAGATAAAGCCCTATTAAACAACATCACTTCATCTAGAGAACCATTAAGGAATTCAGTATCTGTTGCTCTTGACCCAATATAGATATCACGATTTCCGAAATTGTTTGTATTGTCTGAATTGTGAATCTCACTTGGGACTCCATCTAATTTACCATTAATATATATCTTTGTTTCATTCACAGGCAAAGATTTATCAAAAACAACTACAACATGATACCAATTTCCATTATTTAACTTTGTTGAAGAAAACCACTCGCTATATCCTACATCACCACCAACAGCAGCACTAATATTTCCATCCCCTTGAAAGTTAACAAAGAAAGAATCTTGATATACTGCCATATGGAAACTCATTTCCATAATCATATTATTTCCTGATGAAGGAGCAGAAGTAGGATTGAACCAGAAAGAAACACTAATCTCATTTGTATTAGAAAGATTAATTGGATTAACTTTTAAAGAATCATTAACACCATCAAATTTTAATCCTCTTCCTCTTGCTCCTGGTAATGTGTTAGCACCATTTATTCCTCCATAGAAAGTTGCTAAGTTGTTATATGTTGAATTGTCTATTATTCCTGTTGCATTATAATAATCCATTGACCAATAACTAACAAGACTTCTATCAAAGTCAATCCAAGAGGAAGTATTTAAGTTATCTGAAATATTTGCAACTATTGATTGATTTGGGAAATAAACTGTTGAAGCATTTGTAGGAGTTGGAGGTTCTTGGAATGTGATTGTTGGATATGATGTGTCTGGTTCTTCACTACTCCAACTTATATTTATGTCTGATATTCCAATTGTTGTTGAAGAATTTGTTGTGAAAATAACTCTATAAACTAATGAATTAGCTTCTCCTGTAAATGCCTGTCCTAATCTGCTTCCAGATATTGCAGTATGCCAATTTAAACCTCCATCTACACTTACTTGAACTGTTATGTTATTATTTGCGTCAGTATTTATCTCTGTCCATGTTATATTGGTTATCTCAGTTATATTTTCTGTTGTATTTATAGCATATGAAGTAAAGTTTCCTGAAGAATGTCTTCCTTCATTAGAATATATACTACTGATTTCATTAGAACTTAATATTTCATCAAACCACATAGGTTCAAATACATTTCCAGTCATCCAACACCCTCCATCACACCCCCCAATACACCAAGCTTGGTCTGAATGATATTGGATTGGATTTGATAATACATGGCTAGAATTTTCATTTCCATTAATATAGAAAGTCATATTACGTGTTGTAGAATTATACTTCTGGCAAATATGAACCCATTGGTTAAGGGAAAATACATTTGCTATTGATGCGCTTTCACCGTTATAACAATTATTTGCAGTGAACAAATAATCATATCCTTCATCCCAAGTATCATAAACGCAATGTTGTGCAAACACATTTCCCTCACCAGCAAAATTAGTTTTCATTACCCAAAAACACATTGTGTGGTCTGCAGAAGGGTCAAATGTAAATCCAGAGCGAATACATGTTTGGTCATTTCCATCTAATTCTATAGAATATCCTGTTTTTCCTGAAGGGACTATACTACTTTGAGCAGGATCTCCTACTGTAGACATGTTATTATTGTATTTTGTATCTAAACCTAAATTTCCTGAATTTTCAAATTTATAAACTGAAATTAAATTAGGATGGCTAAGATAATTATAGTCTCCAGAAAAAGTCATATTTCCTTTATTCCAAATAATATTATTCTGAGAGAATATACTACTATTATCATTGAAATCATCATAGTAATTATTGTTCATATCTATTGTAAATGATGAATATACACTAGAATTCAGATTTCCAAAACTATCATTTGCAAATACGTAGATTATATGTCCTCCTTCTTCAATATATAAAAACCTATCTTGAGAGGAATTGCAATCTTCACATAAGGTAATATTTTCTCCTCCATCAAGATTATACCATAGGTTTACATTCTTTGAAACAGAAATATTAATTAAAGGAGTAACATCAGCAATTGTTCCTATTGGTGAATTTATTGTTACCTCTGGATAAGTTGTTTCTGATTCTACATCAATTTCTAAAACTATATTAGCAAATACATTGTGTAATCTTGTTAAATTATAGAGTGTTGAATTTGTTAAATATCCTGATTTAGTTACATTGACTGTTTGAGGATTTTGGTAAACTTTTGTTCCACCTTTATTTACATATTCAGTTACTTCTTGTCTAGGTATATAACCACTTGAATTTGTTTGAGTTGTGAATTGTAATTGTCCAGATGAATTATATGCAGCAATATTTGCATTTGAGAGAGGAGAACCTTCAGTGTTGTTAACATAAGCCTGATAATACCATTTTCTTGTTAAATTGCTTAAATTATTTAAATCTCCCTCAACACGCTCTTTATTTAAATTATAAGAACAATTTATTAAAGTATTATTTATACTTGGACCAAAATCTACAAAAGGGACATCTAAATCATACATATTTCCACTTAAATTAATACAATCTCTTATTATAGAATTATTTGAACCCCAAATAGTTAAACCCCTATTTCCTCCAGAAGAATCTTGATTTAATACAATTGTATTTAAAGAATTATACAAAGTAATTGCACTACGATACTTCCCCATTACTGTATTATCTGCTACAAAAACATCATCACTTCCAAATATGTATATACCATCATTTCCTTCTCCTATATTGGATACATTGTTATTAATTAAAGTATTATTATTACATAAGTAATGCAAATATATTCCC
>JAAZCB010000267.1 GCA_012513545.1 Clostridiaceae bacterium | reverse complement strand
TTTCCTGCCCATTCGATCTCTAAGATACAATAAAAACCTTCTTTAAGTGCATAGCGACTATCCCGCAGATGTAGTTCAACCGGGAATAATCGCTGGGCGTTGCACACCGCTCATATTCCTATTTATTGTGCACTGGCATTGTTATATTCTTACAAATTCTCTAAAATTTTTCCTATCAATTACATAACCCTTAGCTTTGTATGTTTCTATAAAACTCTGAGGAAATTTTGCTTTTTTGTTATTCCATTTGAATTCAAATCCAGTTATTTGCCCATTATTTTCTTCTACAAAATCAATTTCTTGTTGTTGTTTTGTTCTCCAAAAGTACATTTTTGCAAAAGTGTCTTTATATAGATTTTGTTTTCTCCTTTCCGATACCAAAAAGTTCTCCCATAAAGCTCCTTTATCAACTCTTAAATCCAATTGGTTGAAATTGCTAATAATCATATTTCTGATACCATTATCATAAAAGTAGATTTTCCGATTCTGTTTTATTTCGTTTCGAATATTCCGGCTAAAACTATGCAATCTAAATACGATGTATCCTTTTTCTAAAACTTCTATATACTTTTGAACTGTAATTTTGTTTATTCCAATGAGTTGTGAAATCTCATTGTAATTAATCTCACTCCCTATTTGTAAAGCCAATGCTTGGAGTAATTTTTCTAGAACTTCAGGTTTTCTTATGTCTGAAAATGCTAAAATATCACGATACAAATAACTGTTTACAAGGTTCTTTAAAGTTTCTCGTTCTTTTCCTTGATTATTAATGACTTCAGGATAAAGTCCATAAAGTAATCTGTTTTCTATTTGCTGTTCAGATTTTATAACTCCAATTTTATTTTCATATTCTTCCCAAGAAATAGGGAACAATTCATATTCCCATTTTCTTCCAGTTAATGGTTCATTCAATTCGTTTCCTAAATCAAATGATGATGAGCCACTAACAAACAACTGAACGTTTTTGAATTGGTCTGTAATGATTTTCAAAGTCAAACCGATTCCTGGTATTCTTTGAACTTCGTCAAGGAAAATATATTTGTAATCGCCAATAAATGTTCTAATCTGTTCTGTTGTTGGACTTTGTAAAAGATTTCGTGTTGCCGGATCATCAGCATCAAGGAATAAATAGTCTTTGTCTTTAAGAATTTCATTTAGCAACGTTGTTTTTCCAACTTGTCGTGCTCCAACTACAACAATGGCTTTTCCTCCATTAATCTTTTCTTTAATAGTATTTTCTATTGTTCTGTCAAACATTTTTTTATTTAAAGGTATAAATAAATATTGTAATGACCAATAGTTATACTTATATGATATTTAAATGTCGCGATGTGGCTCCTTTTGCTTGCTGCGGAAAATTGTATGAGTAGTGGCAGATGGTGCGGTAGTTTCCTGTCAAACCGCTATGCAGTTTGGGCGGTCAACGAACCTTGAATTTACCACATCGTCTTCCATTACTTATACAAAATGTTAAAGGCTGGCTTTAATCTTTTGAATTTAATACTGTCTGTCTTCATATGCTTGTGTATTACTATTTTTTAGTTTATCATCTTTTTCACAAGTTATACTTTAAGAGAAATTGTGTTGATTTTATTATAAGTGGAAAAAACTAGTCAATCTTAAATGAGCGGATTAATTGGCATTATGAATCCTTACTGTTAAGAACTTCCCATTTTTTCTTATTGAAATGCCAAAAAATCAATGAGATAATTAATACAAAAGCACAAAAGATTGGAATTCTAAACGATTCCACCAATCCACTCATCACTAATTGAGGGGAGATGTCGGTTGCTTTAACCATTGTTTCAAGTGCTTCAATCATTCCTCCAATTTGATTAAGAATTCCTGAAATAAACACAATAACTCCCAAAACTAACATAGCATCAACATTGCTCTTTTTGATGCTTTTCTTTTTCTTTAAATAAAGTTGGAAACTTAAAAGTGGTCCGTAAATGAGCACTCCCAAAACGGATAATCCGATTAATAACAAGGTAAAACCGGCAAGCGTGGTAAATAAATATTCAAACATTGACATAATTGTTAATTATTTAGTTAGACATTAATTTAAATCAAATCTAGGTCAAAAATTAATCACCTAATTTATATTTATCTGTTTAGCCATTTTACCCTTTCAATTAGCTATCTATACGCAGTCAATGACATATATCCGATTTAGTCTGCCAATTAAATTGCTAAAAATGCATTTTAGCTAAGTTAATACTATGTATAATACAATTATATCGATATTTGCATTGAAACAATGAATTTACCAGTTAAAAATATAGCCCGTATATCAGTGCATATTATCTTTTGGGTTTGTGCCTGGTTTTTTTTCTTTTTTTACTACAAAAGATATAGTGAAATAAACAGCTATACAATTGGCGCATCACTAATAAACTTGATAGTTGCCATCATTACTGTATATACGTTTAATTATCATTTAATCCCAAACATTTTACTAAAAAACAAAAAAAGAAAGTTCTTCGCATTTGCTTTTGTAACCATTGTAATGTTTTTCTATATCCAGTTGTTACTTACATTGCTTTTAGTTGTGAAACAATTATCAGACGGACACCATTTGTTTCCTGAAATGCTTGATATAGTGATGCTCTTTTTTAACCTGTTTTTTGTGGTTTTCATTGCTATTGCCATAAAGTTTTACAAAAGATGGAACGAGAAAGATTTTCAAGAGCAAAAAGTGCAAAAAGAAAAAGTGGAAGCAGAACTTCAAATGCTGAAAACACAAATCAATCC
>JAAZCB010000266.1 GCA_012513545.1 Clostridiaceae bacterium | reverse complement strand
CAGCTGAAGGAACCGGTTTTAAAGGTGTAATGGCTGATTTGATGGAAAAAATAAAACAGTCAAGTGATGACATAAGGTTTATTCTAAAGGATGCACTTGAAAGTGAAGATAAGGGCATCCGGATGACTGAAGAAGTAGTAAGAGGCGACCTTGATGAAAAGAGCATTAAATTGATGAAAAATATTCTGGATAAAGACCGCGAACATGTTTCCATGCTGAATAAATTAATGCAGTAGTGATTATGTAGCCGTTTCTATGCCTGATAAAGCAGGGGGCAGTTTTCTGTCTGTAACCCGCTTTATCAGGACCATTTCCCGAAGGAAAATCCGGCAAAAAGCGAGAGACTCGAGGTATGAGCAGAAGTTCGTTTATGCCTTGAATAGGGCATTAAATAAATATAAATCCCAGATAAGGTTAATCTTTACTTGAAAATTAAAATAAAATTAAATATAATTGATACATAATTTCATAATAAAAACAGTGATAATAAAAGCTGCGGTTTATAGATTTCTTAAGAGAGCCGGTGGTTGGTGCGAACCGGTGAAAGAATAAGTCTTTCCACTTTTGGAGCTGTCGGTGATAAGCCGAGAGGTTGGTAACCTTTATCAAACCATTTCGAGTGGCTGGTGTTTCATTACCGGCAATTTGGGTGGCAACGCGGATTACCTCCGTCCCATATAGATGTCCAGTATTTGGAATCGTATATTATAAATGGGATTGAGGTTTTTTATTTTACGTTTTCTATTAATAAATCTTATCAGGAGGGAAAAACATGTTGGATTTAAAATTTGTAAGAGAGAATCCGGAGATTGTTAAGCAAAATATAAGGAATAAGTTCCAGGACGGTAAGCTGGGCTTGGTTGATGAAGTTATATTATTGGATAATGAGCTAAGAAATGCCATGCAGAAGGCACAAACATTAAGAGCAGATAGAAACAGGATTTCAAAGGAAATTGGCGCATTAATGTCACAGGGGAAAAAGGAAGAAGCCGAAAAGATGAAGGCCCAGGTTACTTCAAATTCCGAGCAGTTGGCAGAATTGGAGGTAAAGGAAAAAGAGCTGGAGGAAAAAGTTAACAATATCATGATGACTATTCCGAATATAATTGACCCAAGTGTACCTATTGGAAAAGATGATAGTGAAAATGTGGAATTAGAGCGTTTTGGTGAGCCTGTTATACCTGACTTTGAAATTCCCTACCACACAGAAATAATGGAAAACCTGAATGGTATTGATCTGGATAGTGCCAGAAAGGTTGCCGGAAATGGTTTTTACTATTTGATGGGTAACATTGCCAGGCTTCATTCGGCAGTAATCACTTATGCAAGAGATTTTATGATTAACAGAGGCTTCACATATTGTATCCCGCCTTTTATGATACGCAGCGAAGTAGTAACCGGAGTTATGAGCTTTGCTGAGATGGATGCAATGATGTACAAAATAGAAGGAGAAGACTTATATTTAATTGGAACCAGTGAACACTCCATGATTGGCAAGTTTATAGATACAATATTACCGGAAGCGTCATTGCCTCAAACTCTGACTAGTTATTCACCCTGCTTCAGAAAGGAAAAAGGGGCTCATGGAATGGAAGAAAGAGGGGTATACAGGATCCATCAGTTTGAAAAGCAGGAAATGATAGTTGTATGTAAACCTGAAGACAGCATGATGTGGTATAATAAGCTATGGCAGAACACAGTGGATTTGTTCCGCTCTTTGGATATACCGGTAAGAACTCTGGAGTGTTGCTCAGGTGACCTTGCGGATTTAAAAGTAAAATCCGTGGATGTTGAAGCCTGGTCTCCCAGACAGAAAAAATACTTTGAAATAGGAAGTTGTTCAAACCTGGGGGATGCACAGGCCCGCCGCCTTAAAATACGTGTGGATGGCGAAAAGGGCAAGTATTTTGCACATACATTGAACAATACTGTGGTTGCTCCGCCAAGAATGCTGATAGCATTTTTGGAAAATAACCTGAACAAGGATGGCTCTGTAAATATTCCGGCTGCATTGCAGCCATATATGGGCGGCATGTTGACAATAAAATAAATTATATTTTCAACCTTAATTATCACGCACAGGAAATATTGAATACAAGGCAAGGGATTTGTTATAGTCCCTTGCCTTTATTAGGGCCATTTCCCGAAGCTTTTTATTTGGGCCATTAAATGTACACAATTTACTTTTGCTTATCCTATATGTTATAATAACAAACAATAAAACAAGTAAAACCATAGGAGCACAAATGTATAAAAAAGTTTTGTGCAGGAGGTCTGATATATGCCAATAAAAATACCTGATAGCTTACCAGCCAAGGAAACGTTAACTAATGAGAATATATTTGTAATGGACGAACATAGAGCAATTCACCAGGACGTAAGGCCCTTAAGAATTGCTATACTTAATTTAATGCCTACAAAAATAACTACAGAGACCCAGATTCTACGTTTGATTGGAAATACACCGATTCAGGTGGAAATCGAGCTTTTGCACCCGAAGACCCATACATCAAAGAATACTTCAGAGGAACATCTGACAAAGTTCTATAAGACCTTTGATGAAGTAAGGCATGAGAAATTTGACGGGCTCATAATTACAGGGGCACCGGTAGAACAATTGGGATTTGAAGAAGTAAATTACTGGGATGAGCTCAAAAAAATAATGGATTGGAGTCTTAGCAACGTATACTCTACTTTTCATATTTGCTGGGGTGCCCAGGCGGGGTTGTACTATCATTATGGTATAAAAAAGTATCCTTTGAAGGAAAAAATGTTCGGAGTTTTTAAGCATCGGGTATGTAAGCCGAACACAATGCTTTTAAGGGGCTTTGACGATTGTTTCTTTGCTCCGCATTCAAGGCATACGGAAGTCCGAACAGAAGATGTGGAAAGGGTAAGTGAGCTTGATATCCTGTCAGACTCTGAAGAGGCAGGCATATATGTAATTAAGACAGATGGGGGCAGACAAATTTTTGTAACCGGACATTCAGAGTATGACCCATTGACACTAAAATCCGAGTATGACAGGGATGTTTCAAGAGGACTAAAAATTGATGTTCCAAGGAATTATTTTCCCTGTGATGATCCGGATAAGTTTCCGATTGTCAGATGGAGGGGGCATGCAAATCTGCTTTTTTCAAACTGGCTCAACTATTATGTATATCAGGAAACACCTTTTGATTTAAACCAGATTAAATAGAAGACTTAATTTTATATATTGACATAATTTTCTGACAGGATTAGAATAATATTAAACATATAAGAAAACTAGGTAAAATTTTTATTGGAGGCGATAAAATGTCCAAAATTGCAAAAAACCTTACTGATCTGATTGGCAACACACCAATGCTGGAATTAAATAATTATAGCAGGGAAAATAATCTTCTGGCAAAAATTATAGCAAAGCTTGAATACTTTAATCCTGCGTCCAGTGTTAAAGACAGGATAGGCTATGCAATGATAAAGGATGCTGAAGAAAAAGGATTAATCAACAAAGATACGGTTATTATTGAGCCAACGAGCGGAAACACCGGGATTGCTCTTGCATTTGTTGCAGCTGCCAGAGGATATAAGCTTATTATTACTCTGCCGGACACTTTCAGCATTGAAAGAAGAAATCTGCTAAAGGCCTTAGGAGCAGAACTTGTTCTTACTCCAGGTGCGGAAGGTATGGCAGGGGCAATTGGAAAAGCTGAGGAATTGGCTGCAGAAATTACAAATTCTTATGTTCCACAACAGTTTAAAAATCCTTCTAATCCAGCAATCCACAGAAAGACAACAGCTGAAGAGATATGGAGAGATACCGAGGGGAATGTTGATATTTTTGTAGCCGGTGTTGGAACGGGAGGAACATTAACAGGTGTAGGAGAAGTAATAAAGCAAAGAAAGCCGGAATTAAAGGTGGTAGCAGTAGAACCCTTTGATTCACCGGTATTGTCGGGGGGGAATAAGGGGCCTCATAAAATTCAAGGTTTAGGAGCAGGGTTTGTTCCTGATGTTTTAAATCTAAAGATTGTGGACGAGGTGTTCAAGGTTAAAAATGAGGATGCTTTTGAAACTGCAAGAAAGTTAGCCGCCACAGAAGGACTTCTGGTTGGAATATCATCAGGAGCAGCAGTATTTGCAGCTGCACAAATTGCAAAGAGGCCGGAAAACAAAGGTAAAAACATAGTTGTTATACTTCCGGATACAGGGGAGAGATATTTATCGACACAGCTTTTTGAGGACTAATTGTATTTTGTATTCGAGGGATTACACTCTATGAATAATGAAGAAGTCCCGGTAAACAGAGATGGGTGCATTTAATTATCGTGAACCATATTATGGAAAGAACATTGCATAAAGGCTTTAGAGAATGTTAACGAAGCGAAGGATAAGTCGAATCACTGTTTGAGCGAAGCGAGTTTGATTCGACCCGT
>JAAZCB010000265.1 GCA_012513545.1 Clostridiaceae bacterium | reverse complement strand
TCCCATCAGCCTGACAAGTTCGTCACAGACAGACAGACCTATCCCACTTCCGGCTTTACTGTTTTTGCCTTTATAAAACTTCTCCTTGATCTTTTGAATTTCATCGGAAGCTATACCTGCTCCTGAATCCCGTACAATAAAAATCAGCTTGTTTTCTGAAAATTCCGAGCTAAAAGATATGCTTCCTCCTGTAGGGGTATATTTAAATGCATTGTCAAGAATATTTATAAATATCTGCTTTAATCTGTTCTCGTCAGAAATAATTACCGGTACACCTTCCTGGCATGTAACTGTAAACTCAATATTGTCCCTGACTGCCCTGGGTTTAAGCTGTGTCTTTAAATGCTCCATCAGCCTTTTTACGTCTACTTTATCTTTTGAAAGAACAACCTTATGAGATACAAATCTTGAAAAGTCAAGGAGTTCTTCAACCATTCCGGTTAACCTGTCGCTTTCAACCTCAATTATATTCAGTCCGTCTATCAGAATACTGTTATCCCCTATATCACCGCTTTTCAAAGTAACCGCCCAGCCTTTTATAGATGTAAGCGGTGTTCTTAATTCATGAGATACCGATGAGATAAAGTCATTTTTCAATTCCTCTTTTTTAACAATCTCTTCAGCCATATAGTTTAAGGTATCGGCAAGTTTTCCTATCTCATCATCATGCTTTTTACAGCACTTTTTCTTAAAATTGCCCGATGCCATTTCAACTGCGGTATCGGTAATATCCTTTAAGGGTCCTATTATTGAATTGGCAAGTATCAGGCTGAATAAACCACATACCAATATAACTATGCCCCCTATTACCATAAACACCCTCGCTATCCTGTTTACTGCATTATTTACTTCCTTGAGAGAGGTGACATACCTTAAGACACCAACAATAGAATTCCCTGATTTTAAAGGACTTGAAACCGCAAGAACATTCACATTGTGATAACTGACCTTACCTATCCATTTACCGGTTTTTCCATTCAGTGCACCAATTACATCCTCCGTCTCAAGAACAGACATGGGAAGTACACCTATTGAATCCATAATAACCTTTCCGTTAAGGTCAATTATCTGAACCTGGGCAGACGTTTGCTTCCAGAACGCATCAACATTATTTAAAACATTCTCATTCAAGGAAGTATCTGAAAAATACCCGGAATATATGTCTGATGAAATCTTAATCTGGTTAATAAGGTTATCCTCAAGATTCTTATAATAGTTCTTTCTAATGACATCCACCAGAAATATCTCAAGTATACCAACAGTAATAAAAATAATAAGCATGAAACTTAAAATAAGCTTTATTCTTATGCTTTTCATACTGTTAAACCTTCCCGAGCCTGTAGCCATGACCCCATACAGTCTCAATAAAGCATGGGTTTGACGGGTCATCCTCAATTTTTTCCCTCAATCGCCTTATATGCACATCAACTGTTTTTATGTCTCCATAATACCTTGAACCCCAGACAATATCCATAAGCTCATCCCTTGTAAAGGCTTTATCCTGATTTTCCATAAAGGTTTTCATAACAGCAAATTCTTTTGGGGTTAACTCAATGAAATTTCCTTTTTTCAAAAATTTCTGTGCCTTTAAGTCCAGCTCCAGACTTTCGAATTTTAGTATATCCGTCCTTTCTTCCTTACTTCTGCCAGACCTTCTTAAAACAGCCCTCATTCTGGCTACCAGTTCAAGGGGATTAAACGGCTTTACCATGTAGTCATCTGCTCCAAGCTCCAGACCGACAATCTTATCAACATCCTGCCCCTTAGCAGTAAGCATAATAACAGGCACCTCAGGCATCTTATACCTCACCTTTCTGCATACATCAAAGCCATCCATTCCAGGGAGCATAATGTCAAGAACTATCATACCGGGTTTAAATGTCCTGAGCTTTTCCATAGCCTCTTCACCCGACTCGGCTTCCACAACCTCAAAACCATTCCTGGTCAGATTAATGTTTATAAACTTTCTTATATGGACCTCATCTTCCACAACCAGTACTTTTACACATTCCTCACTCATATTGGGCTCCTTCATATTATGGGTATCCAATTATTTAATACTACCACATTAAAGCCTTTGCTTCAATTAAAGTAATTTTCGGTATATTTTAATTTTACATTCTTTGTTGAAGAAAATCTTTAACAAAGAGTTAAAAGTAGTTATCATAAGAATATGATAAAAGCCCTCCGGAATTTACCGAAGGGCTTAACATATGCTATAACATATACGACTGACCGCAACCCAGAAATTGTTAAAGTTAAATTTAAAATACTGTGTTTGAATCCAGAACCTTCTGGTTAATTTTTACTTCATACTTCTTATCAGCTTTCCATTCTTCCACTTTTTTTGAGTACTCTTGTGTCTGCATTGTAGCCTTTACACTATCCTTCTCGTCTTCAAAACTAATATTTTTAATAAACTTCATAACATGATAGCCATACTCCGTTTCCACTATCCCAAGATCTCCTTCCTTCGCGCTGAAGGACCAGTTTTCAAAGGGCTCAACCATTTCGCCTCTTCCAAAAGTATATTCCCCTCCATCAGTCTTTGACCCAGGGTCCTCGGAAAACTCATTTACAAGACTCACAAAATCTTCACCTGCTTTTGCTCTGCTTAATACATCCTCAGCCGTTTTTTTCTTTTTTGCCTTTTCTTCTTCAGATAAAGGTTGCCCCTCTTCATCAAGTGTCAATAATAAAACATGCTTGACTGTAACTCTTTCAATGCTGTTTTCATCATAGAAAGCCTTTAAATCCTCGTCTTTGATCTCAATTTTCTTTGCTTCCTCGGTTGCAAACTTCCCAACAAGATAGTAACTCTTGTAAATTGCCTCCAATTCAGCCAGATTTACTCCAAAGGTTTCAACACACCTTTGATCTGCTTTTGCCATGTCTCCCTCGCCTTGCTGACTAATAAAATCGTCAATAAACACTTTTACTCCATTTATATCGTTTTCATCCAGCTGAATTTTTTCCTCTTTTGCCTTTATCAATACAATTTTTAACTCTTTCAACTTTTCTAGAGCGTTATCTATTGCAACTTTCTTATTTTCTTTTTCGTTGGTTTTATTATTCCAGTAAATTTCCTTTGCTTCACTATTTGTAGCATCTATACCAGTTTCCGCTAACATTTGGTTTTTTTCGTACGTAAGCATAAACTTGTATTCAGGAATGGTTATTTTTTCTCCGTTTACCATTCCAATAGAATCACCTGTATTTTCCTCTTTACTTGAATCAAGGCCATAATCCCCATCTTTTTTAAACTTAGCCGATGAGCAAGCAGACAAATTCAGTAAAACTGCCAATGATAAAACAAACAACACGACTTTCGAACACTTCATAATTTACCCCCACACATAGTAATTTAGATTTTTATAAGCTGTATGCAAGGAATTAACCAATACAGAAATTTATTCCACAATAATTAGCCATAAGAAGTTAATCCATACATCGCTATTGTAACACTTTAATTGCTTGTTTACAACTTTATTTACTCCAGTGTCAGGGGACGGTTCCTTGACACATCGTCTGGCAGCAAAGTATTTTCACTGTTGTAAGAATTATAACTGCTCCATTCATAATCTCCCTCAGATTTCAAAAAACCTGGCTCTATCTTCGTCATAAACAAATATTCCCTTTTTTCATTTCCACCTATCATGATATGATAAATTCCAGATTCACAAAGCAGCCTTGCTCTTCTTGGCATTATGACCGCCTCCTTTTTCTGGAATCTTATCTCACTTATTCCATTATTTCCACCGTGTCAAAGAACCGTCCCCTGACACGTGTTAATCCTTATACAGCTCAATTCCACCTATGCTTTTTCTTATCTTGACCCTCTGACCATCAGTCAGTTTCAACTCCTCCAGGTATTCTTCAGGTATCTTGACCCTTCCCTTTCTGTCTATAACTGCATATTCGTCATGATTGCCACCATGATGTCCAAGCTCCATAAGTTTTTGGACATAATTTCCACTTCTGAGTGTTTCACTTCCTATCATACCGTCACTTATTGATATCACTCTGTTAACCATTCCGGATACTTTGCTGTCATGAGTAACAATAACTATTGTTACTCCAAGCTCGGAATTAAGTCTTCCAAACGTGTCCATAAGACTGTATGCAGTTTTGCTGTCAACAGAACCGGTAGGTTCATCTGCAAGAATCATTTTAGGGTTGTTTGAAAGGGCAATTGCTATGGCTACTCTTTGCTGTTCTCCTCCGGATAGCTCTTTCAGCCTGCTATCATACCTGTTGGATAGTCCAACC
>JAAZCB010000264.1 GCA_012513545.1 Clostridiaceae bacterium | reverse complement strand
TTCAAAAGGAAATTGATAAGATAGTTGTCAGCTCACATCAGGAGCTTTGATTAGTATTAGAAAAGGGAATGTTCGGGTATTTCAACATTCCCATAGTATTTTTTTCATTATAAATTCAATACTTTTAATATCCTATTCCTTATCAGGAATGAACACTTCTTTGCTGTTTAATTCACCCATAATCTTATCATAGGAACCGTTATCCTTGATTGCCTTTATAAGTGAATTCATTATCGCTTGTTTTTGCTTTCCAGCATCATTTTTTGTTAAAATTATAGCTGTCTCAAAAGAATCAAATTTCTGCCTCTTTATATTCGTCAACTGTAACTGTTTAACCAATTGGTCGCATAAACTCATTGTGGCAATGTACCCGTCAATTCGACCTGAGTTAACCTTTTGCAATCCTGCATCAGGAGCTGATTCTGGTAAATCACCGAGATATTCTTTGTGTCCTGGCTGTATTTCAACCTTAAATTTCTTATCTAAAACATTTTCAGGTGTCAAATCCTTGACATTTTTATTTGTATAAAGTACAAATATAACCATTCCAAAAGGTTCTGTAGTATAATAGAACATATTATCGCTGTCAGTTATGTTATGATTTTTTACATAAGGACAATGACAATCTGTTTTTCCACTGATAACGTTTTCCATGGAACGGGCCATTGGAAATTCCTTTTCATCTTAAATTTCCTCCTTAATAGTTTTAATAACCTGAATTTACTGAAATTAGAGTAATACTATGATTCTATAGGGTTTTTTACCTTTTGTAGTACAAGGTTTGTCTTAACCAAGAATATACTTGCTGGTTACAGCATTTAAATTTTTAGCTGTTAAGGCCAGCTCTTGACTCGCATCACGAATTTTCGACATCATTTCCAATTGTATTTCGGTACCGGAAGCAACTTCCTGTGAGGTTGCAGCAGTTTCTTCTGATATTGCAGACAAATCTTCTATCATTGCGTTGATTTCATTCTTTTTATAATCCATCTCCTTGCAGAGCTCAAAAACGTCGTTTATCTGTTTTTTAGTCTTTACAATTGCATCGGATATTTTGTTAAATATATCCTCGGTAAGAATTACAGATTCAGATTGGGATTTTGTGATATTATCAATATCTTTAACGATTTCTACTGTTAACTCAGACTTTTTCAAAATATCTGAAACGATTGAATTGATTTCTTTTACTGAATTTGAAGATTGCTCAGCTAATTTTCGTATTTCATTGGCTACAACTGCAAAGCCTTTTCCTGCCTCACCTGCTCTTGCTGCTTCAATCGCAGCATTCAAAGCCAAAAGGTTAGTCTGAGAGGATATCTCGGATATTACTTTTGTAACCAGATTTATTCTTTCTATACCCTTGTTTGATTCAATTATGGCTTTATATATGTTATCTGATGCAATACTGCTTCTTTCAGTTTTATTAAGCAAATCGGAAATTATGGTACTGCTGCTTTTCTCATAATTCTCTGTTGCCGTTATTTCAACCGCCAATAGGTCTGAAGAATTAAATACACTTTCAATACTATCTGACAATTCTTTTACCTTAAGTACGCCATTATTGATTTGCTCTGCCTGGTCTACTGCACCTTGAGCTATATTGTTGATGGCATTTGAAGTGGATTCGATAATGTCGAAATATTTGTTTGATATTGTCTGTAGGTCCTCTGAAGAAGAAAAAAGCTCTTTTGAAGTATTATTAGTTTCAGAAGTAAGGTTTGCTAAGGAACGTATCATAGTGTTAAGTTGTCTGCTGAGAACACCAATTTCATTTTTGGAAGCTATTTTTACTGTTTTGCTGAGATTACCCTGCTCCACTTCTTTCATAACTTCTATAATTTTATCAATGTTTTTAGCAATTGATTTTGAGATTATACTGATTACAATAAAGATAATCAGTATAACAATCAAAGTAATAATTATATTAACAATAACCTTGTTAACAAGATCTTTATCCGTGTAATATGATGTGAAAGCCAGCTGAATTTCTCCCAGCTTTTTATCCTCGTTCATAACGTCAATTTTTTTAACTGTTAAAAGAGAAGCTTTTTCAAAGGCAGCTCCGTTCTTTTCTTTTGCAAATATTTCATTTCCATCTTCATATTTAATATTTGCAGAAGCAATATCAGGTACTTCCATGAGTGCATCACCAAGTGCTTGTATACCATGATCATTATAGTTCCATAATGGATCTCTGGCAGAATATTCAGCTAATTTCAAGGTATTGGTGATTGTTTGATTTAAAGTGGTTCTTTGTTTTATTCTTTCAATTATGGAAGTAATAATAGTAGAAGTTGCCAGTGTGACTAAAACCAAAATAATAGTAGCATTCCTGTAAAGAAATAAAATGAACTTTGAAAAATAAGATGCCAGGCTGTAAAATTTAAAATGTGAGTTGCACCCAAAGTAACCACAAATTAAATCATACAGGAGGCATCTAATATGAAGTATA
>JAAZCB010000263.1 GCA_012513545.1 Clostridiaceae bacterium | reverse complement strand
TTAAACTTTAGCCTTTTTTACTTAAATACATTGCTATATAATAACATTAAAATTACGCTGTATCAAGTACAATTTTAAATTATTTTAATTTTTACTTTACAATCGACTAATTCTTTTATACACAATATCAGTAATAATGACTAAGGCAGGTAATCTTATGAGTAGTTTGAACAAAAGAGCGTACACCAATGTTATCCAAATTTTACTGGACATATTCTTTCTTATAACTTCTTATTTTACATCATATTATATAGCCTCCTGGTACACCAATCTTCAACACTTTAACGAATATCTATGGATATTGCTTATTTACATTCCTGTATGGTTGTTTAGCATGAATTCTCTTGATATGTATGACAGGTCAAGTTTTTGTTATCTTGACAGAATTATCAGAAATTGCCTGTTCTCAACTCTTATATCCAGCCTCTTTCTGGCACTTATGATCTTTTTTATAAAGGAAACTATGTTTAGCCGGGCTTTATTTATTGTTTATGTTGTTACTTCATCATTTTTATTGCAATCGGCAAGACTAATCTATACTTTTTACGTTTCAAGAATCAACAAGAACAATAAAGAGGTAACCAGGGTTATAATAGTTGGCTCACCTAATGTTGCCCGGAAGTTCAGATATTATATTGACAAAACAAATATTAGTATTAAAATTGTAGGTTATGTTCGGGTCAATCAGAAAAAGTCTTTAAAAGGAGCCTATAATTTAGGATATATTGATAATCTTGAAGAGATTATCAAGCAAAATGTTATTGATGAAGTTTTGTTTGCACTCCCGAAGGATTACGTAGGAAAGGTTGAACCGTATATTCTTTTGTGCGAGGAAATGGGTATAACTGTTAGAATGATACTGAATTTATACGATCTGAAATTATCTAAAACCCATTTGGGCAGTATTGGCACCTTACCTGTACTCACCTTTCACACTGTATCTCTCAACCGTGTACAATTATTCCTTAAACGACTTTTAGATATTACAGGAGCCCTGGTGGGAATTTTAATAACAGGTCTTATTTCCATATTTGTATATATTGCCATCAAGCTGGATTCACCTGGACCTGTCATATTTGCCCAGAACAGGGTAGGTTTGAATGGAAGAATTTTTAAGCTCTATAAATTCCGTTCAATGACCTGTGACGCAGATAGTCATAAAAGTCAACTCGCTACTCTCAATCAGGTGAGCGGAGGCTTGATGTTTAAAATAAAAAATGATCCCCGGGTAACAAAAGTCGGGAAATTTCTGCGTAAAACAAGTATTGACGAACTTCCACAATTTATCAATGTTCTTAAAGGTGATATGAGTTTAGTCGGGACAAGGCCTCCAACATTAGATGAGGTTGGCAGATATCAGGCATTTCATAGACGCAGAATCAGTATTAAACCAGGTTTAACCGGTATGTGGCAGGTTAGCGGGCGAAGTAAAATTACAGATTTTGATGAAGTAGTAAAGCTCGATACAAAGTATATTGACGAATGGTCTATTTGGCTGGATATAAAAATTATATTAAAAACCATTTTCATGGTATTTAAGAGAAACGGAGCGTATTAAAGCTTTTACCCTAGTTGTAATTTATGAATGTAAATAATATACCAATCATAAAAATGATGTTACATTGAATAACATCTTTTTTGTTTATTTTTATCAAGAGAATTTTCGTACGCTGTAAAATCCAATTTCATGTCTGGATAATATTTGGGCTATAGAAGAATTAAAGGATGCTGATATTTTAGCATCTTAGCAGAATAAATACATTTTATACATAAAATATCAGCTCTTACAAAACATAAACCAAATAGTGGAGTTATATGTGATGCTTTTATCAGCACTATAATTATTAGCCCCAAAATACCTGTCACCAGCTATAAATCAAAATAATTAATACTATCGATTTCATGATAAAAAAAGAGGCAGATATAATTTACTGCCTGCTTTTTTTAGGGCCATTTCCCGAAGGGAAATC
>JAAZCB010000262.1 GCA_012513545.1 Clostridiaceae bacterium | reverse complement strand
CGACTGGTTACAGTCAAAAGGATTTGGAATGAACTTTTCATTCGTCAGCTCCGGACGGTTTAAATATCCTCTACCGACTCCTGCCCCCCCGACAAGAAGTTCACCCGGAATACCCGCAGGCAGAAGCTTAAGATTCCTGTCTACCACATATGTAACAAGTGTAGGTATAGGTTTACCGATATTGCTTATGTTGGCTTCGATTTCTTCTTCGGTAATTTCCTTGTAGGTAACATGGACTGTAGTCTCAGTAATACCATACATGTTTATGAGTTTGGTGTCTTTATATTTATTTCTCCAAGGCTTTAACATCAACGGCTTTAAAGCCTCTCCCCCAAATATGACATATCTTATCTTAAGACTGTTTTCCCGGTCTTTTATCTCTTCCTTTATGAGATTGTAGAAGGCTGTAGGCGTCTGATTCAAAACAGTTACATTTTCCTTTTTCAGAAGCTTCACGAATTCCTCCGTATCTCGTGATACCGCTTCAGGTACTATTACCAGTTTACCTCCGTATAGAAGTGCACCGTACATTTCCCATACCGAAAAATCAAAACAGAAGGAATGGAACAGTGTCCAGACATCACCTTGGTTAAAGTCAAACTGGAATTTATCATTAAACATAAGTCTCACAACATTGCGGTGCTCAATTACTGCCCCTTTGGGCTTTCCTGTAGTTCCCGAGGTATATATAACATATGCTGCATTTTCCGGAGTATTGATGTTATAGAGATTCCCTTTAGGACCCTCAAACATATTCCCGTCAGTCAAATCAATTTTTTGTCCGTCAAAGTCAATCCTGTCCAAAAGTCCCTTCTGAGTCAAAAGAATTTTTGCTCCACTGTCTTTTAGCATGTATTCAATCCTGTCATCGGGGTATTTCGGGTCAACAGGAAGGTAAGTCCCTCCGGCTTTCAATATACCGAATACGGCAATTACCATTTCGAAAGATCTTTCCAAAAACGCTGCTACAATACTTTCCTTACCAACACCTTTTTCTCTTAATAGCCATGCAAGGGAATTTGCCTTTTCATTTAACTCCATATAAGTCATTTCCATTTCATCCAGTACAAGAGCTGTCCTGTATGGATTATTCCTTGCCTGTTTTTCAAAAAGGCTGTGAATTGTCTCCTTGTCAGGGTAAGCTGCAAGAGCATCCTTATATGAATATATAAGCTCATGCCTTTCCTTTTCTGATAATATTTCAACTTCGGAAATTTTTGCATCCCAATGGTCTATAAGATTATCAATAAGGCTTGTAAAATGCTGTGCCAGCTTTTCAATGCTTTGTTTCTTAAAAAGCGATGTACGGTATTCAAAAATAAAATCTATTGTGTCATTTTTCTCTTCACAGGTCAGCATAATATCAAACTTGGCGCTGTTCTGCTTAAAAACGTATGGCTTGAACGAAAGCCCCTCTACACTTATCTCGGAATAGTTGTCAAACCCCTCAGCAACAAACATTGTGTCAAACAAAGGGTTTCTGCTTATATCCCTGCTGAGTCCCAGTTTCTCTACAAGACATTCAAAGGGATAATCCTGATTTTCATATGCACTAAAGAAGTTTTTTCTGACTTCCCTTACAAATTCTCCAAAGGTTTTGAACTGTTCCGGCTTGTTTCTAAGGGCCAGTGTATTTACAAACATACCGGCAGTATTCTTAAGCTCCCTTAATTCCCTTCCTGTTGTAATTCCGCCTACAATTATGTCCTCCTGCCCTGAATACTTTGACAAAAGCACGTTATATGCAGCCAGCAAAACAATGTACAAAGTAGCTTTTTCCTTTGCAGCAAAGGTACGCAGTTTTTCTAAAAATTCCTTTCCCCTGCTGCTGATAACCTTGTCTCCGGCAAAATCCATCACTGCAGGTCGGTTAAAGTCCACCGGCAGATTAAGTACGGGTATTTCCTCCTTACCGCTTCCATACTCCTTAAACCAGAATTCTTCCTGACTTTTCAGGCTGTCCGACTTTAACAGTTCATTGTGCCAGATTGCAAAATCCTTGTATTGTATGTCAAGGTCATCCAATTTTTCACCTTTATAGAGCTTTGAAAACTCCTGCAGCAATACTACGTAAGTATAACCATCTGCGGCTATATGGTGTGTATCTACCATCATCACATGCTTGTTTTCACTTACCTTTACAAGTCCGACACGTATCAGCGGAGCACTGTCAAGTTGAAAAGGTCTTACAAAATTCCTGGCTATCATATCTAACTCAATTTCATCAGCCTCGGAATATTCAACTCTAAAATCTACATTCTCATGTATTTTCTGTACATTTTGCTCATCAATTATATGAAAAGAAGTCCTCAGGGATTCATGCCTTTGTATGAGCTGTTTAAAAGCATTTTCAAACTTGCTTATATCAAGCGACCCTTCAATAACAAGCATTCCTGCTTCATTATACATGGTACTGTCTTTATCCATCTGACTTAGTGTAAACAATCTGCTTTGAGCTGAAGACAGCGGGTAATACTCCATTTTAGTGCATGGCTTTATCTGTCTTTCAGAGGAATCCTCCATATTTCTCTTATTATCCGATGGAGAGCCTCCTTTAGGGCCAGGCATGAAGCCTCCCTCTCTCATTTCCTTAATACTTTCCATTACCGCTTTTATTATAAAATCTATATCCTCATCCGTATGTGCTGTTGAAATGAAGCAGTTCCTTCCCTCCCATATATAAATTCCCTTATCAATGAGATAATAGAACAAAAGCTCAAAGTCTCCCTTCAGTACAAACCTGAAAAGAGAACCGAACCTTACCATACGGATTGGAACATTATCCTCTTCAAAATAGGAGTTTAATGCGTCAGTCAGTCTTTGTGTCTTCGCGTTCAGCTCGGAATATAGTTTAATCCCCTGCTCTTTAATATAGTTAATCACTGCAAGTGAAGCCTCCATGGCAAGCGGGTGGTGGCAAAAAGTCCCTGCCACAAAAGTACGTCCCGACTCATTTGGAGGAACGGATTGGTCTCCAAAGCTCCACATACCGCCATCTATTCCATCCATATATCTGGCCTTCCCGGCAACAATCCCAATCGGCATCCCTCCGCCAATTACCTTGCCGTATGTTACAAGGTCTGCCTTTACGCCATAAAACTCCTGTGCTCCTCCGGCAGATATTCTGAAGCCTGTAATTACCTCGTCAAATATCAACGCAGTTCCGTTTTCTTCAGTAACCTTCCTGAGTTCATGTAAATATTCCTTCGGCTGATGGTCAGGACGGCGGCTCTGTACACTTTCACAAAGCACTGCTGCAATTTCAGGCCCAAGTTCCCTTATAATCTCAAGTGACTCTTTTGTCCCATAATTAAGGACAATAATATTGTCTGCCATGCACTGCAAAAGTCCGGGCGCAATCGGTATTGCAGCTCCAGGCCTGTCTCCCGAAGGATTAGGAAGCGCCAGAACCCCATCATAGGTTCCATGATAGGAACCTGCAAAGAGCACAATTTTATCCCGTCCTGTTGCTGCACGTGCAAGCCTCAATGCAACCATAACCGCTTCAGTACCTGTATTAAAGAAAGCAACCCTCTCAACACCCGTAAGCTCTGCAATTGATTCAGCTACAACCCCTGCAGTATCTGACATCGGACCAACAGGCATTCCTTCAGATATCTCCTTCTTCAAAGCCTCCTCAATAAAATCAGGACTGTGTCCGAACAGGTTTACCCCAAAGCCCATTGTCAAATCTATGTATTCATTGCCGTCAACATCCCATATCCTAGAGCCTTTTGCCCTTTTAACAATTAACTGATATACCATCTCCTTGAAATCAGGTCTGAAGCCTGCAACATTCCTGTTATTGGCATATACATACCGGTATTTCTGTGTAGTTTCTTTTGTCAGTCCGGTTTTTTTGTTATATCTTTCTATCAGTTTATTGAGCGCAGCTCTCTGCTTGTCGGGAAAACTGCTTTTCCACTCCAAATCAAGCTTTCTGTAAGGAACATATACATCCTTAGTGTTAACCAAATCACGTTTTGGAGAGGCTTTCGCCGGCTTTTCAGGAGCAACGGTTCTTCCCGTGTCAGGAAGGCAGGATGCTGTACTGCCCTTTAAAAGCTCAATCTGCTGCATTATTATACCTTGAACCGTGTTCAACTGTTGTGACAACAGGGCTTCAAGAGTTCCTCCCTGTGCAGTCTGCGGCAGGCTCTCAGCCCTGGGGATTTCAGGCATTACGGCATTATTACTGCCTGTAATTTGTACCTTCTCCTTATCATTTTTCACTTCAGAATATAATTCAATGTTATCCGGCAGGTTTTCTGCAATATATTCCGAAATTGCATCAATATTGTCCAACTGGTCAAAAAACTGAATTAAATTTATGCTTACATCGAACCTGTCCTTTATGCCCTGACGAACCTCAGTCAGCATAATTGAGTCGAGTCCCATTTCAAGAAGGCTCATGTAATCATCCAAATCCTCTTTTTTCATATGGGTAATATTGGCTACTATTGTCCTGAGTTCACCCAATATTACTTCTTTAGGTAAAAGGTTATGTATATTGCTAACAGACTGTGGCAATTCAATATTTCCCCCTTTGTTAATCCCAGCATTTTGTGTACAGTTCAAAATACTATAAACTTTATTTTCACTTATATAATTGTCCTGATATTCTACCCAGCACCGCAACGCTTCGAGCGGATATCTGGGAACAGCCACCCTTTTCCTTTTCTCATTAACATAAAGCTTGTTAAAATTGATTTTTCCACCTCTTATATATAAATCGCAAATACTGCCAAAGAGATCTTCAAAATTGGTCTCTTTGTTATTGAGCCTGTCAATAATCGTATCGCTCTCTTCTCCAAGGCGGATTACCGACTCTTCAGTCAGTTCTCCTTCATCTAAAAACTGTTTTTTGCTTGACACTACTTTGTGCACGCCATAATAAATTCCCTTTTCACTGTTGTTTTTATAGTCGAACATTTCAAGCTTCTGCCCAAGCTCATATTCATCCCTGAATAATATAGCAAGCCTCACGCTGTAATGACCTCTTCCAGTATTGGCTGTATAGCAAACATCCTCAAGAAAGCTGTCAGATTCAATATCAAGCATACGTTTGTATTCATCGATCATTTTTCCAAGACCGTATTCTGTATTGTGGGATATTGCAAGCAGCTTCAAGGATTTCGTACATGCCTTAAGCGTGTCGTTAACCAAAGGCTTTAAAGGGGATTCTTCCAGGATAACATGACAATTAGTCCCACTTAAGCCCATGGAATTAATTCCACACCTTAAAGGACCATCTTGTGACGTCCATTTTTTCAGTCTCGAGTTAACATAAACTGGTGAATCCGAAAAATCTATTTTAGCGTTCGGATTATTAAAATGAATGCTTGCAGGCAATTCCCCATATTTTAGAGCCAACACACTCTTAATGAATCCTGCAATACCGGCAGCATCCAATAAATGCCCGATATTACTCTTTACAGAGCCTACCGCACAAAAGCACTTCCTGTCTGTATATTTTGAGAAAGCCTTTTTAATTCCATCAATCTCTACAGGATCCCCAAGCTTTGTTGCCGAACCGTGTGCCTCAATATATGAGATTGTTTCAGGATTTACTCCTGCATCCTTCCATGCGTTAACAATTACCTCTGCCTGCTGAGCTGCATTTGGAGCTGTTATGCCAATGGAGGCTCCGTCCTGATTTATGGCACTGCCTTTAATTACCGCATATATACTGTCCCCATCTTCAAGCGCTTTATCAAGCGGTTTAAGCATTACCACACCCAAACCTTCTCCAAAGCCTGTTCCATCCCCTGCTTCATCAAATGACCTCGTTAAGGCATCTGAAGACTCAATCCCCAGCTTTTCCTCGCTGTCAACAGGAAGGAAATACAGTTTGATGCCGCCCGCAAGTGCCATGTCCGACTCGCCATCCATTATTGATTTACAGGCCAGATGTATTGAGACAAGAGAAGATGAACACGCGGTATCAACCAGCATGCTTGGACCTTTTAAATCCATAAAGTATGAAATCCTGCTCGGAAGTATGGAGGCAATATTTCCTACAGTGCCTGAGGGATGAGGATATTCTCCTGATTTATAGAGTATGTCTTTATATTTGTGTCCTTCCAGATCGCCTATATAGCCTAGGAATACCCCTACTCTTTTATTTCTGATGCTTTCCCTGCTGTACCCTGCATCTTCAACTGCTTCATATGCAGTCTGGAGAAACATCCTTTGAGCAGGGTTCATAAGAGCCGCCTCTTTAGGGGACATTTTAAAGAACTTGTAATCGAATTTATCAATTTCTTTTATATAAGCGCCCTTTAAATATCTCGCTTCCTGTCCCAATGCTTTGAAAT
Organism: Clostridiaceae bacterium; assembly: GCA_012513545.1. The sequence goes on along the minus strand of JAAZCB010000262.1, from coordinate 1,016 downwards.
ACTTGTCGGTATCCTGTCTTCTTGACTCCGGGAATTCAGTCACACAGTCCAATCCGGACCTTATATTCTCCCAGAATTCCTCTATACTATCTGCCATAGGAAACCTTGCAGACATACCTATAACTGCTATGTCTCCGTGAGCTTTTTGTTTTTCCATGTCAGCGACCGGAGAGTTTTCACCTTGATATATGTATTCTGCAAGCTTTGATACAGTAGGATATGTAAAAAAGTCCGTAACAGATATTTTTCCAGGAAAGAAGCTTTCTACTTTATCTGCTATATGGTTAAGTTTTATGGAATTTGCTCCAATGTCCATAAAATTGTCGTGTATACCAATGTTTCCATCCTCTAATATTTCTGCACATATCTCAACAAGCTTGTTCTCTATTTCATTTTTAGGCGCTTTCTCTCTTTTTCTGTATTTTGCCTCATTAATGAGCTTCCCGAGAATTATAAGCTCGTCATTGAATTCTCCGTTCGAATACATTTCCCCTAACTTGAACCTCTGGATTTTTCCGCTTGTAGTCTTTAGCATTTTCCTAATCGGTACAACCTCTTTAACTTCAAGTCCCATTTTGCTGTTGATAGTCCTCTTGAGACTCAATGCAAGAGGTACAAAATCTTCTAGCTTTCCTTTAAAAATGACAAAAAGGACTACATCCTCACTGCCGTGTTCCCGGTTTTTAACTCCAACTGCGGCAATTTTGCCAATCTCAACTCCTTCAACTTCTTCTGCTATTCTTTCTATGTCATGAGGGTAATAATTCTGTCCGTTAACAAAAATTATGTCTTTTGCTCTTCCTGTTATGGTAATTCTGCCATTCCTGATAAAGCCAAGGTCACCGGTATTGAGCCAACCGTCTCCTGACAATACTTTCAAGGTGGCCTCACTGTTGTTGTAATAACCCTTTGTCACATTTTTTCCGCTTATCTGGATATAACCTACCGTATCCTCTTCAAGTACTTGTCCGAAATCATCACATATTCTGATGAAACAGTTCTCAAAGCAGCAGCCT
>JAAZCB010000261.1 GCA_012513545.1 Clostridiaceae bacterium | reverse complement strand
TGCAACAACGTTAATTTGCCTGTAATTACGGCTTGAGTTTCCACGCATCAGGTATAAGTCGCTATAGTTAATTTCCTGCGGGAAGTTGCTTATGGCAGAATCGGTATAGCCCGGGTATGATGGTAACTCGCTGTCAAAATTCAGATATGCTGTTGCTACCAGATATAAATTGTTATCTATCATTCTCGAGGTTAAATATTGGTAGTCTAATTTCAAACTCCTCTCAAGAGTAGGGTTTGACGGGTCATATATGTTGAAGATTTTAACACATGTCTTACTATTGTATCTGTAGTTCCTCTCGCCCTCCATTAAAACAACTGCCAGATGCTCTTTGTAAAGAAACAGCTCAACAGGGTAAAGTCCTTCCTGTGAAAAGTCATACTCATGGATAACCCTCATCTGTTCCGGCGGAGCAGCTTCTACAATGAATAAATTAGTCTGATTTAGGTAATACACATACCTTCCGTCTGTCTTTATCACATCTGCTTCATCTACATCTTCAACCTGGGTGTTGGTAGTGGAATGTTCGCCTGGTGCTTGTATGGCGATTGATTCTGAAGCGTCTCCCCTGATGGCATAATTCTTGCTTCCCACGACTCCTGCAAACATAAAATTGGGTTTAAGGTTTACAGCTCCAATAATTATTTTGTTGAACATAAAAACTGCTTCTGAAAACTCACTTACCCCATCATAATCTGCTGCGCTGGCGATAAAAGGCAGGCTTCTGTCTTTAAAGAAGCCCACAGCCTCACCTCTGTCTGCAAAAGTCTCCAGCAGAGGCCTTTTAATCTCAGTCCCAGATTTCACAGCATATGTTGCCAAAAAGCAAAACGAATATAAAAGTGCTGCTGACAATAGGCCGCAGGCAAAAGCCCGGGGCTTAAAAAACAGCCAGTTGATTCTAAATTTTTCCTCTTTTTTTTCATCTGCCTTATCCTCGGCACTTTCATGAACTGAGGTGTTCATCTCGAGACTATGTCTCTTTTTCATTAAAACTACAATAGTCATGAAGGAATTTGCAGCAACAAGAAAAGTAAAACCTATGACGAATTCTGCAGTCCTGTTTTGACCGATAAGTCCTAAAAAGGCGACTACAATAATAAAGCCGACAATTCCTGCATACTTTAGAAGCTCTATTAGAAAAGACTTTATACTGATCTTCCACTTGATTGAATTCGAATAAATCCCTTCAAACCTTATAATTATCAAGTTTTTCAATTTGGATAAAAGCATGTCGGTTGCAGCAAATACCAAAAACAGCATTATAAGAGCAACCACTCCAGAAAACGGTCCGGGTATGTCTAGCACGTATCTTACACTATCAAATGCATCAACAACATAAATAAACGAAATTATGATAAAAACTTTTACAGCAGCCGACAAGACACAGAATAATGAATATGCCAAGGATGTTCGGCTTTTTGGCAAAAGCATACCTATTGTCAGCCTGTCGCTATCCATATGGTACATTGCCATATAAACAGATAACGACATGCATCCAAACAAGGCAAAATACAGGATGAATGTTATAACCCCTCCAATACTCAGGTTAATGCCTGAGCTTCCAAGGAATGCGTCCAACCATGCAACAAAAGCTGAAGAAGTAAAGAAAATAAGTTCAATAAGAGATATAGCCAAAGCACCTGCAAAGAACCTTGCTTTATTGGGTATAAGCGGTTTTTTTTCTTTTTTGTATCCTATTCCAGCTTTCTTTAACACGGATGCCTTTATTCTGTCAGCAGTCTCCTTGTCAATTTCCTCATTAAGTGCCTCTGTATCAAGCGAATTTATCAACTGTCCGGTTTGTTCAACATTTAAGTTATCAAGTTCCTCAATTATTTTGTCATCCATCTAATAATACACCTCCTAATGCTTCTCTGAGCTTTACAAGCCCTCTGGATATCTTTTTGTCAATGGTATTCACCTTTAATCCAAGGACTTGTGAAATCATTTTAGTGCTTTGCCCAAGATAGTACTTCCTGATGAATATCTCGCTGTCTGGAATACCTAAGTCCTTTATTCCCTGAATCAGGACATGTTTTGTTTCCGCATCGGCTATATTTTGTTCACCGCAGCATTCAAAAGAATTTTCATCAGCATTGTCAAGTCTTATACTAGTCCTGTTGTTTGCTCTGAATAAATCAACAGCCCTTCTTTTTGCTATAACAGCAAGAAACGATTTTATTGAACCTTTGCCAAGGTCAATACTGTCCCGCTGTTTATAGAATTCATAGAATACAGTACTCACACATTCTTCAATATCCTCCCTGCTAAATTGCAAACCAAGTTTATCTTTAACAATGACGTAGACAAGGCCCATGTATGTATTCATAAGACTTATTAGCCCCTTTTCAGGATCTTTCTTCAACTCATTCAACAAGTTTTCATCCAATTGAACACCTTCTTTCATACATTATCTCAATAATTATATTCGGAATAAAAAGAATAAATCTGACAGGAAATATGAGATTTTTTAAATTAGCTCCATAATATTTAAAATAGCTTACAATAGGTAAAGATAAAATATATTGCAAATGTTCGCTGCATAGAGCTCACGTGAGCATGAAATTAGTGTGAAGAAAAATATCCCCTAAACTTATGTTTCTTACACATTTTTCTTCACTTAGTAAATATGCACTTGCATAGAGTTCATAGGGCTTACGGGTGCATTTGACATAGAAAAATTTTTATGATATAGTTGTTTAAAATTATGTGGTTTTTATTGCTTGTAAACATAATAACTATATAGCTTAATATGCAGGTGTAAGGGATAAGATTATGGTAAGTAAGTGTATTTTAGGTATATCTGCCTTTTACCATGACAGCGCCGCCGCACTTCTAAAGAATGGTGAAATCATAGCAGCAGCTCAGGAAGAAAGATTTACAAGAAAAAAGCATGACGAAAGATTTCCGCGTTATGCGATTGAATATTGCCTTAAGGAAGCTGGAATAAAGCTTGATCAGGTTGACAGTATAGTCTTTTATGAAAAACCGTTAATAAAGTTCGAAAGACTTCTTGAGACATACCTTGCTTATGCTCCAAAAGGTATTGCATCCTTTCTCAAATCTATGCCTATATGGCTGAAAGAAAAACTTTTTCAAAAAGAAGTCATTACTAAAGAGTTACTGAAGCTAGGTGGTATAAACAGACAACAGCTGCCTCGGCTTTTGTTTACCGAGCATCACGTATCCCATGCTGCTTCAGCATTTTATCCAAGCCCTTTTGAAAATTCGGCGGTTTTATGTCTGGATGGTGTTGGAGAATGGGCCACTACTTCAGCCTGGCTGGGTGAAGGCCGTTTCTTAAAACCCCTGTGGGAGCTTGACTTTCCTCATTCATTAGGTCTGCTCTATTCTGCGTTTACCTACTATACCGGCTTTAAAGTAAATTCCGGTGAATACAAGGTTATGGGACTCGCTCCTTATGGAAAACCTGTCTATGCAGAATTAATATATGATAATTTGATAGATGTGAAACCGGACGGCACTTTCAGGCTCAATATGGACTATTTCAATTTTGCGTCAGGGCTTACAATGACAAATGGAAATTTCCACAGGCTTTTTGGCGGTAACCCGAGACAGCCCGAATCAGAGCTCAGCCAGAGGGATATGGATCTTGCAGCCTCTGTTCAGCTAGTCACAGAGGAGATTGTATTAAAGCTTGCGAAGGCTTTAAAGAACGAGACAGGTACGAAAAATATCTGTCTTGCTGGCGGTGTCGCGTTAAATTGCGTTGCAAACGGACGCTTGCTGAGGGAAGCCGGTTTTGACGGTGTCTGGATCCAGCCTGCTTCAGGTGACGCCGGTGGAGCCGTAGGTGCTGCACTTGCTGTTTGGCATCAGTATTATGAAATGGAAAGAACATCAAAGGGATATGACACAATGAAGGGCTCTTATCTAGGTCCAAAAGAGAAGGAAGAAGACATAGAAGCCTTCTTCGATTCGATTGGAGCAAAATACGAGAAGTTTAACGAGGATGAATTACTGCAAAAAGTTTCAGGTCTTATAGCAGAGGGTAATGTAATCGGACTTCACCAGGGAAGAATGGAATATGGCCCCAGGGCCCTCGGGAACAGATCAATTATCGGTGATCCGAGAAATACAAAAATGCAGTCAATTATGAACCTGAAGATTAAATACCGAGAATCCTTCAGACCTTTTGCACCATCCGTCCTTAATGAAAAGGCCGGGAATTATTTCGAAATAAACGCTGAAAGCCCATACATGCTTCTGGTTGCCTCTGTTAATAAGGATCATATCAAGCCAATGACAAGTGAACAGGAAGGACTTTTTGGTATTGATAAATTAAATGTAGCCAGGTCAACAATACCTGCCGTTACTCATATTGATTATTCTGCAAGAGTTCAGACCGTCCACTCCGACACCAACCCAAGGTATTACAGGTTGATTAAAGAATTTGAAAGACTGACCGGGTGTCCGGTTTTGATAAATACATCTTTTAATGTAAGGGGAGAACCTATTGTATGCACTGCGCAGGATTCCTACAGATGTTTTATGCGCTGTGAAATGGATTATCTTGTAGTTGACAACTTTTTACTGGATAAAAAGGCTCAGCCTAAGCAAAAGCAGGATGATTCCTGGAAGAAAGAGTTTGTGCTTGATTAATTAATGATCTTATTTTTAAGGGGAAGTTTTTTGTATGGAACATGAGAAAGCTATAGATAAAAAAGAATTGAGAAAATTCGGACTTTTAATGGGTCTTTTAATCGTAAGTATATTTGGTGTTATCATACCTCTTGTAAAACACCATCCGATTCCATTGATACCATGGATAATAGGAATAGCATTCTGGATATGGGCATTGGCCGCACCCTCAACAATGAAAGGGTTTTACGGACTATGGATGAAATTCGGAAATGTTCTGGGTTTTATAAACACAAGAATAATTCTAGTTCTAGTGTTTTATCTGATTGTAACACCATTAGGAACTGTAAAAAGGTTATTTGGCTATAATCCGCTGAGACTTGGCTTTGATAAAAAATCCAACACCTACAGGATTGAAGCCCAAGAGCAAAATAAAGATAGAATGGAGGTTCCATTTTAATGTTTTCAACGATAGGGGATATATGGAAATTCTTAAAGGTTAGAAAAAAGTACTGGCTATTGCCCATAATATTAGTATTACTTATAATAAGCGGCCTTCTGGTATATGTACAGGGCTCTGCAATTGCTCCGTTTATTTATTCAATATTCTAAGTAGCATAATTTTGGGGAGATTGGTTTAAATGTCAAATTTAAAGGAAATGAAAGCAGCAGGTGGTTTTGGAAAAGGTAAAATCCTTGGATTTTGTTTTAAAACCATTATTATAACCACTATCACAGCAGGTTTATTTTTTGGGGTTGACTGGGTCTATGGGAAGTTATTTCCTGTTTATCCATGGGAGAAGGACGCTAATATTGTTGGCTCCTTGTCTTATATTAATGATAAAAGCTTTTCAAAAGATTTCATGCTTGAACAGGAAGAGCTGTCGAAACGCAACCACTGGAGCGCCCCTAAGGATACCAGGCTGGTATTCAGAAACGAATTCCATGGAAAATACTTTAACATTGAGCCTTTGGAATCAGGGTCAAAGAAACCATACAGGAAGACAATAAATCAGTACAGTCAAGCTCAGGAAGGCGTAAAGAAGGTATTGATGCTTGGAGGTTCTACCCTGTTTTGCATTGAAGTGCCTGATGAAATGACAGTTAGCAGCCAGCTTTCAGTAATGCTCAATAAAGACGGCAAATACAATATAGTAAACGCAGGAATAGAATCAGACACTACTTTTCAGGAACTAGAGCGTTTGAAGCTTGAGTTGAAATCAGGCTATATTCCGGATATCGTAATTGCATACCATGGTTTTAATGAGATAAACGGTGGTGTATACTATAACGACCCTGAAGGAGATATCTGGGAAAACATTGTAAGAAACAGGGTTAAGGACTACCTGCATTATTTGATTAAAGACGGTGGCATTATTAAGGGCAACATATACAAGGACATTTTAAGAAAAAAAACCCGGAATGACACCAGACCAAAGAGTGCTCCCGAACATCTTATGGATGAAAATAATATTGACGCCCTTGTAAAAATGGCCAGGGAATCCTTTATAAAGAATAGCGAGGAAATGTTCAGGCTTTCAAAGGAATACAATTTCGAGTATTATTCAATCATACAGCCAATTGCCGTTTATGGAAACTACGGCAGTGAAAATGCGGATATAAACATGATAAGGGAATGGGCCAGGATTAATCAGCCCTTATTCCTCGAAGTATTCGAAAAGGGTTATCCTGAGATTCTGAAAGCCGCCGAAGAGCTTTCCTCTATAGGGATTAAATCCTATGACCTGTCAGACGCATTAACAGGCAAAAAGGAAAATGTTTTTACTGATACCTGTCATATAAACAGTGTCGGTAATTCAAAAGTGGCAAAGGCCATATATGAAGTTATTAGAAACGACCTTTCAAAAAATGCAACGGAGTGATGAGTGTTGAAAACTTATAAAATGGTTATTCCTATAATATTAACAATATCAATATTTTTCATTACAGCATGTTCAAAACCTGACACATCAGGAAAGGACAGTTCACAGTTTAATGTAACAAAAGAGAGTATATTGGAAAGCCTAGAAGGGATTAGCACAGTATTTGATGATGGCGATGGAAACTTAAGGAATATAACGCTTTCAAGGGACGCAGTAAAAATCAAAGAAGTTAACAGTGCCGTATTTACAGAATGTGCAAACGTACTAGGTATAATTGAAGTAACCGTTCCTGATATAAAGAAGAACCTTGAAGGCTTCTTTATTGTCACGTATACTTTCGATGGAAGTTGGAAAATAAAAAACATTTCAGAGAATGTAAAGGTAAATTTAAAATAGTTCATTACAGTATTTATGGCCTTCTTCCGTGTGGGAATAATAGTCATATCATGTAGCCTTTTACTCAATTCCTTAGTAATGTTAAACAAATATTATATCTTTTTCATGGCATTTTTTGTTAATATAGTATATTTACCCGATTTATAATTGCGTGGTATAATTCAGTTTGTCCTGTAAATGGTCTTAAATTGCATCAAAGCATTTAAGACCATAAGTTTATAGGATTGCCCGGATATATAAGTTTAGAAAGCTTTATATCCCTTATCCCTTTTTCATATAGATAACAATATGGTTTACCCAATTGTTCTTAATTTCAGGTACCTGTATAAATTACTTTGTAGAGGTACTTTTTCTTTACTGATCGTCTATGAGGATTTAATACTGATTATATAACGGTTTTTATAAGATAAGCTTATGTTTTATGCGTTTAACTCATCCCACTCCTTTTTGGTTATCAAAATCTGCCTTGGTTTGCTGCTGCCATCCGAGGCACTAACCACTCCCCATGACTCCATCTGGTCTAGAATCCTGGCAGCACGGGAATAACCAACTTTAAACTTTCGTTGTATCAATGAGGCCGAAGCCTGTCCTAATTCCAAAACCATTACAATAGCTTGAGGAAGCAGCTCGTCATCTCCGCCGGCATCCGGTTTTACAGGTTCAGCAGTCTGGCTGTCTATTTTCTGCAGTATTTCCTCATCGTACTCCGCACTCTGAAGCGACTTGATATGTGTTACAATTCTCTCAACTTCCTTGTCGGAAATAAAGCTTCCCTGAACTCTCAAAGGTTTTGGCTGACCGAGAGGATAAAAAAGCATATCTCCCCTGCCAAGAAGTTTTTCTGCTCCAGCCATATCCAATATAGTTCTGGAGTCAATTTGGGAGGAAACAGCAAAGGAAATCCTGGAAGGAATATTGGCTTTTATCACACCGGTAATAACATTAACTGAAGGCCTCTGTGTAGCAATGACCAGATGCATACCTGCCGCCCTTGCCATTTGTGCCAGCCTGCATATGGAATCCTCTACCTCATTAGGGGCCACCATCATTAAGTCTGCAAGCTCATCAATAATGATAACGATATGCGGCAAAGGCTCCCCTTCGCCTCTTTCCTTTATTAAAGTGTTGTAGCCTCCTAAATCCCTTACATTGTTTTCTGCAAAAAGCCGGTAACGATTTGTCATTTCAACCACTGCCCAGTTAAGCGCCCCTGATGCCTTTTTCGGGTCAGTGACCACAGGAATCAAAAGATGAGGAATACCATTATAAATGCCAAGTTCAACCACCTTCGGATCAACCATCAGAAGCCGTACCTGGTCTGGAGATGCCTTATATAAAATACTGACAATCAGAGTATTGATACACACACTCTTTCCTGACCCGGTAGCACCTGCTATTAAGAGGTGTGGCATTTTTGCGATGTCTCCGACCACAACATTTCCTGCAATATCCTTTCCCACTGCAAAGGCCAGCCTGGAAGGAAAATCCTTAAAAGCGGAGGACTCTATAACATCCCTTAGCAAAACAGGCACATTATTCTTATTGGGTATTTCAATTCCAACAGCTGCCTTGCCAGGAATGGGCGCCTCTATTCTTACGCCGGTAGCCGCAAGATTTAACGCAATATCATCCGCCAGATTTATGATTTTACTGACCTTAACCCCGGCATTTGGCTGCAGCTCATAGCGTGTAACAGTAGGCCCCTTGCTCACATTAATAACCTTGGCGCCAACACCAAAGCTTGATAATGTATCTATAAGCTTGTAAGCGGTATACTCGATATAATCCTCGGTTTCTTCGTCATAATCCAATACTTCATTCTTCTGGAGCAATTCGAGCGGTGGTTCATATTCTGCCGTATTAATAAGCTTCTTTTGTGGCTTATGTGTGTTGGAATCGCCCGGTACTTCCTTATCCCTGTAAATAGACGAAAATGGTTTTTTCTCATCAAATCCGTATTTATTAACTTCTTCGGATTTTTTTTCATATACTACTGATATATTTTCTTGACTTACCAAAGCTGGCAATGCTTCTTCATCACTACTCATATCTTCCGCTTTTGCAAAATCAGTATTACACTGCCCTTCATCTTGCATATACAGGTTGTTCTCTCTTCGAGGCTCCGGCTCCGATGTTTCCATCTCTATATTACATTTTATCTGCTGCTCTGATATATTCTCTTCTAAAGATTCTTCAGTCTCTACTTTTATATCTTCTGAACCCTTAATATCAGCTCTCGGAAGTTCACTTGCTTTCTCTGTCTCTGCCTTTTGTTCTTCTACTTTTGGACTTATAGGGTCAAAGGGTGAACGGTAGGGTACAAATTTCTTAACCTCTTGCCCCGAAACACTTTTATTTGAAGCATTCATAATACTACTCCCGGCAGAAAACGGCTTTGATGCTTCAGAAGCATTACTTGCATTGTTTGTAGTGCAGCTGGAAGAAGTCACGGATTTTTGCCTCTGACTTCGCTCTGAGATCTCCCAGTTAAAATTTTTACCATCCATTCTCTTCAATCCGTTATATTCACTGGGTTCAACTATCCCGCGGGATCTTCCTTTCACATTTTTATAAGCTTGCCTCGAACTTGTATTTTTTTTCTTACGTTTTTGATTTGCCTTCCTTACCAGAAAATAATATATAAAAGTAAAATATGCTGTCATTTCCAAAACAACAAAAATAATGAATTTTACCCAGGAACCCCAGGTAAGATAAAGCATAAGCGCTATCATAATGCCTTGAAAAATAAAGAAGTTGCGATTGAGCCTGATGCCATTCTTTCCTACCTTTGAACTTTTTTTCATTCGTATTACATACCCTTCTTAACTAGAATTATTATTCAATTAATTAATATAACACATTTTCGACATTTTTTGAACTCAACTTAACTCATCAAAATATTACATTCTCACTTATATAAGAAAATTTACCGGAACAGGCGCTTTCACCTGTTGTCCTATACCGTTACAGTGCTACTTAAATAACCCATGTAATGCTTGTCTAAAAAATATAGAATGGTATAATTTTTATATAAAAACTTATTTTCATGCTAAGAAATGGTAGTTTTTAGGGGAGAAATTTATGAAAACAGATGTTGGAGGTATAACAAAAGGCTTTGTACTCTTTTTGGTTTTCTCTGTACTTTTTACAGGTTGCAGCATTAATGCAAGCATATATGGCAATGAAAAAGATAATGAAGGGTCCGACATAAGAAAGCTTCCAGGCTATAATATTGTATGGTACCATTGTAATACACCTACGCCGGATGCTGAAGCGGTATTTGAAGAAGTAAACAAATACTTGAAAAAGAAAATAAATGCTACTCTCGAAATGAAATTGGTTGATTTTAAGGATTATGACACAAAAATGAAGTCTGTTATTTCTTCAGGAGAAAAGTTTGATATCTGTTATACTTCCGCCTGGATAAACAGCTATGTACATAATGCCCAGGGAGGAGCTTTTATAGAGCTTGATGGACTTCTTGACAAGTACGGAAAAAATACGCTTAATATTCTTCCCGAGGTACTTATGGACGCAGCCAGGCTTGACGGAAAGCTTTACGCCTTACCTGTGAACAAACAGCTCACCCATCAGTGGGGTATTAAATTCAACCGAAAATATGTCAGCAAGTATAATTTTGACATATCAAAGGTTTCAAAGCTTGAGGATTTAGAGCCAATGTTAAAGATTATAAAGGATAATGAGCCTGAGGTGGTTCCATATTTGATTTATCCATACAGCTGTCATGCTTTTGCACTGCCCCTCGAAAGAGTTGATGAGCAGGTGCCAAGTGCCCTGTATTTGGACAACAGGACCAATTACAGGCTTGTAAATACCTTTGAAACGCCGGAGTTCAAGCAATACGCGGCATTGGTTCACAAATGGTACAAGTCCGGCTATATTCTAAAGGATGCCGCATCTATCAGTAATATAGATAATTATGAGCTTTCAGGCAATTGGTTTGCCGGTCTGATTTCATATAATCCTTCAGATGCGGCTGAATTTTCAAACACAACAGGTTATAGTATAGAAACAGTGCCTCTTTATACTCCTTTTATAACAAAAAAGGATATAACCTATTATATGCATGCGGTATCATCGACTTCTGACAATCCTGAGAGAGCTGTGATGCTTCTCGATTTACTAAACACTGACAGGTATCTGTATAATTTGATGGCTTATGGCATAGAAGGAAAGCATTATGAGAAAATAAGTGAAAATGTTATAACACCAAACGGTAATACATTTTACAAAATGGCCCCTTATTCCTTTGGAAATAAATATCTTTCGTATTCACTCTCCAATTACAGCAATACCCTTAATGACGAGAATAAAAGATTTGATAAAGCTGCCCTTATTTCACCTTTGCTGAAGTTCACTTTTGATCCTGCACCGGTGAAGGATGAGATATTGAGGATTTCTGAAATAACCGACGAACTCGAAGGGGCTATATTTGTAGGAGCTGTTGACCCTGAGATTTTCCTGCCAAAGATAATCGGGAAATATAAAGCTGCCGGACTTGACAAGGTTATGGAAGAGCAGCAGAGTCAGCTTGATAAATGGCTCAAAAATGAGCAATAATCAATAAATCAGGTGGTTTTGTAATGCCGGTAAAACTATATAAAAAGTATATTAAAAACAAGTTTTTTAACAGAATATTTCTTTTTTATTTGTCTGTTACAATAGCTGCAATTATTATGACATCTTATCTGTCAGTAATAAACATAAGCATGTCCATAGAAAAGAAAGAGAAGGATCACAATGAACAGGTATCTAAAAGTATAAGCTCATATTTTGAGC
>JAAZCB010000260.1 GCA_012513545.1 Clostridiaceae bacterium | reverse complement strand
TTCTGGACAAACAAGACTAATGAGAAGGTTGTAAACTTTCCAAATATCCATTATGATAACGGAGTAAATAAGAATCAAAACTGCAATTCAAATTACAAACCATCAGTTAGGATTATAAAGAATATGAAATCAAGACTCATAGATTTAGGAAGAATTTCCAGTTCTCTTGCCCCTTCATATTTTATTGAATGTTTGATGTATAACGTTTCTAATAACGATTTTCGAAACACATCTCATTTTTCGAGAATTCTTGCTGTTTTGAATACTTTTTATAACTACTCTGATACTGATTTAGCTGCATTAGTTTGTCAAAATAGACAAAGATATTTATTTGGAGAATCAAACCAACAATGGAATATTTCGGATTGCAAAACATTTATCAATAAACTAATTGAATTTTGGAATGAAGGGTAAATTTCATCAATATTCTGCAGATACAAATGACAGAAGGTTAATACATGTTTATTTTACGATAGCCTCTGTGTTATTTGCATATTTATTAAACTGGATAACACAAAATACTTCTTTAAAAATCCCTTGGTGGTTGGATGCACCTGCTATATTTGGATTCTATGGCCTTATTTATCTTTTATTTAATAATGTGCTTTGGAAAATGAGAGTTATTCGTTTATTGTTTCAAATCAAGACTCCCGATTGGAATGGTGATTATAAATGTGTTTTAAGGACATCTTTTGATAATTTTCAATCAGAAAAAGATTTGACAATTAAAATAACTCAGAATTGGGATTCAATTTTAATCCAAATTAAAACTAATAGTTCGGTATCAAATAGTTTATCTGGTTCATTCTCAATTAATGATTCTTCTTCACCACAGTTTACCTACGAATATATTAATAAACCCAATAATGATGCTCCATTTTCAATGAATATACATTATGGAATGGCTAATATATGGATTGATTCAGGTTTATTGAAAGGAGAATTTTTTAATGGAAGAGGACGAAATAATTATGGTACATTTCAAGAAATTAAATAAAACACTATTGCCAACACACAATATAGCCAATAAGGGTTTCAGTTGTATGCAAAGGTTTGTACCCCGCTTCAACTTTTTGTGTACCCTGATAGGAAATCGCCCGAAATCCCTTACTGGCCATATTGTCAACCGTTAGGCACAAGCGAAGAAAACTGCTCCGATGATAATTTTAAGCTAATTGAAAAGACCAAAAACAAATACGCCAACACACAAAAGCAACAGTTTGGCAGCCCTTCCCTGCAAGCCTCGCTTCGCTTCCAAACACTTGCTTTTCTCCCTCCGCACCTGCTTCGTGGATAGATTTGTGCAGATTGTAAGCTTTGCAATTAAATATTACTCATCATATTTAATGATTTGTTTACATTGAAATACCAATTAATGGTGATATTGATTAAAGAATAAAACATATATATTTGCCACGATTTTGAATTGAATGAAAAAGCTGTTTAAAAATATAAATATTGCTTCAAAGAGTTTGCTGTTTTTGCTAGTTCTTGGCCTTTACAGTAGCAATACTATGTTTTATCATGTCCATCTTATCAATGGATATGTATTGAGCCATTCTCATCCCTACAAACACGACAAGAACAATAAAACTCCTTATGAATCCCATTCACACTCATCTTCTGAATATAGATTTATACAACAGTTAAATGAAGCAAACTGGAAAGATACCGCTGCTTTAGTTGAAATTTCTTCACCTGTAATTTTTTATTTTGAACCTCTATTTGTTTATAACACTCCTTTTATAAAAGTATCTGACTATTCCTTTGGCCAGTTACGCGCACCCCCTACATTCTGTTAATTTAGGTTTCATATTGTATTATACCTTTCGGCCATTAATACAAATTTAATTACGCATCTTTCGATATACCCAAAAAGGTATATTGCATTGTGTGCAATGTCAAATTTTAATTAACAGGAACATGAAACATATATTTAGTTTTGTGACTTTTGTAGTTATATT
>JAAZCB010000259.1 GCA_012513545.1 Clostridiaceae bacterium | reverse complement strand
CAGAAGTAAAAATGATATAAACTGCACGTTACACTTGAATTATGTATAAATGATTCTATATAGCTGAAAAGTGGCTGAGAATAAATGAAAGTTGTGAAGCCAGCGCGAAGCGCTTTTGTTCAACGGGTCGCCAAACAGCCGAAGTGCCTGTGTTGCGCCTGCGGCAGGCATTTTGGCTGTTTGGCTGTTGGTGGCCGTTTTCCCAACGGTTGTCTTAGCGCATGGATGCGCTCCTAGTAATCTTGTTCTTACACAGTTAAAGAAATTCGAAACAAAATACATTCGATATTACTACCATCATAAGTTGATAAAAGGACACGATATCATATCATAAGAAGAATTATCAAAATTGATTAACTCATTTACATTAACTCCTTCAATTTTAATAATGTTGTCAGTAGAAATGATGCTGTTTGAAAACACTTCACACCCATTTAAATTACAACCATTTATGAAATCAATAATATTTGCTCTTTGATAGTGTTCTATTGAATCATAAGGAACCCAAGCATGAATTATTACTGGCTTTCCAATCTCAGATAATATATTTTTAATAATACAATTCTCTCGGAATTTAAACACACGATAGATGCATTCGCCACCAAAATATTTAAAAAAATCTTCGCATCCTATCTCGTCAAAAATTGCAGATCGATTTAAGACAAAACATATCTGGTTTTCGCGACACGCTTTATCTTCTTCATCATAGCATTCATTAAGAGTTGCTAAGAAGCATTTTGTTATTTGTTTACTTGTACCGTTTGAGATTAAAGCATTTTTAACATATTCAATTTGTTCATCAATATTTAATATCCTTAAGCCATATTTCAGAATATCATCATTCAAAATTTTGGTACAATGCATTCCGTAAACGTAATCAATTTCACATGGTTTATAATAATCATCATTAGAATCCCACCTGCCAATATAATTTTTATAAGTTAAAGGTTCATCTAAATTTATCTTAATCATTGGGTTTCTTTCTAAGGGGGGTTCTCTTTTTTTGCTGTTTTGTTTAAGTTATTCTTTAACTGCCGTTCTTGTCTTACCTGTATAATGCAAGCACTAGCTCATGCTCATTCCTTTTGCTATATGTTTGAGAATCATATGGTCTAAGGATTCACTTGAGAATGGGATGCAGTTCAGAAAAACCCAAAGCATCTGGTGGGTATTTATAAATAAACATCCCGCTTGTTTTTTGCAGAGAAAAATTATTTTTTGATGGAATTTCTCTAACTAGTCTGCCCTGAAGGTTGAAAACTGAAATACTTCCTAATGTGTGTGAAGTTTGACGATGTAGAGTGACTGGCCGAACCATCGCAGTAATGTCTTCATCTATAACCGCCACTTTTTTTGAGGAATAGCAGACCACGTAAACTTTACTAGTAGTCGGATTTACAACTACTTTTGCAGGCTGCTTTCCATTGTAGCCTAAAGAGATGGTATAAGTTGAATCCGTTAAACCATTTATAACCGTGATGTCGTCACTCATACTATTAGCAACATACACTTTGTGCGCGAGCATGTTGATTGCTATACCACCGGGATTGCTTCCAGTAGCTACAAGTGTATTGGAGTAAGTAGAGCAGTCGATAATGGTAACGGTGCCAGAACCGGTTGCACTGACCAAATAGAGTTTGTTCGTAATGGTATCCATTGCCATGCTGGCAAAATTACCTCCTGCGATTGGTTTTACTGAATTGTTGCTACCATCGATTTCAGTAATAGTTTTTCCTCTTATGTATACCTTATTAGTTTTAGCATTGACAATGATTTCTGAGAGTTCATCCGTACCTGTCAGTTTTATTGTGGAAACAGCATTGGTTACACCGTCTATTACAGTTACAGAATTGGATGAGTAGTTTGCGACATATATTCGATTCGTTTTTTCGTTCACTGCAATTTGGAATGGATCTCCACCGGAGTTAATCAATATTGAGGAATTAGAAGCGCAATCGACCACAGAAATATACCCAGCATCACCATGCGCAATATACAATTTATTTGTAATGGTGTTAATTGCAATACCAGAGTGTTTGCCGAGTGGAATTTTGGTTGTGATATTTGTCATACCATCAATTTGAGTCACCGTATCACCTGGAAGTGATATCCCGCCTGTATTAGCAATGTAAATCTTGTTAGTAATGTGATTGATAGCTATGTAGTTTGGTACGCTTCCGGCAGGAACTGTTGTGGCCAAATTCGATTTGCCATCGATTACCGAAACATTACCGTTAGCATGTGGAACATGATTAACTACATAGATTTTATTGCTTACTGGATTTACTGCAATATTACCCGGGTACGTGCCTATGGGTACATACTGTATGCTCGGTACAGCAAATGCTTGTATGCAGAGAGCCATACATATCACAATAAAAGCGGGTAAACGATTTGACATGGTTCCTCCCATTTCAAGAATATTAAGTGTTTTTTTATCTGCATTTAAAAACATTATAGCTTTTACTTTCTTATTTTGATTTGTCATCGAGAAATACGTTTTTCTACAATCCAAGGTATTTCCTTCCTATTCCGCGCTCACGATGAGCGCTCCCAACCGGTGGGATAATGGCCACCAACGGGTCCGCCCACAGCCGAAGTGTGTAAGTAAATCGGTGTACTCGCCGGTTTACTTACACACTTCGGCTTGGGCGTGTTGTTTGTCTGTTTGGGCACCCATAATCTTATTCTTGCGCCGCTCTTTACAATCTTGATTAATCTTGTTTTAAATGATTGAGTATTTGTAATATTCACCACCATAATCGAGATATTTCTTATTCAATTTACTTAAATCAACATTATTAATATTACTAAGTGCGTTAAGAATTTCATATCGACTTAATTCGATCTTTTCGTATATGTCAAATATATCGATTATTTTAAATTGGTAAATAGATTTTTTGGCATCATTTTCCCAGACTTTTTTTTCTGAAAGTGTAAATTCAGACTTTCCAATACTTATTAGGTCTTTATTCCGGTTATAAAATATTTGATAAACATCGTGTACTAAACAACGCCTTGCACAATAAAAATTCTTGATTTCACCATAAATAAAATTCAATTTGTTTAAAATGAAATTTTGACCTTCTGAGTTTAAAATCGAATAGATAATTGTATTTTTGTCTTTTGATGTGTTAAGAAATTTATGCCATTTTTCTTTAATATTATAAATACAATTAAGAATAACGTAAAAGGCAGTTTCTATTTCAGCATAACAAATTTCTTTGTCATCATCTGAAATTGATTTATCAGATGAAATGAGCCAGTATATAAGCATATGACTTAAAAATCTTTTAGCTATGAAGGTATCATACCCCAAACCACCATTACAATAAATAAAATAAAGTTTAATTTGGGACCAATAACTCGTATATGCTAAGATTTGGTTCTGATCTACATTATCTGGAATAATGATATTAATTGAATTTATCTTAGTTTGAATATTATTTATTGATTGAAAGTAATTTTGAATATCTTTTTCTAATAATTGTTCATATTTATTCCATAACTCCCAAGCCATTTTATTCTCATTTCTCATTTTTGAGAGCGGCGAATAAAAGTTCAACGCCGCTTGCTGTATATTCAATTTTCTAACACATAATAAGAAAAAGAATATTAATTCTGACTTTTAGTGTTGTTAACAATTGTAGTATCAGAAGGTGGAGGAGGTGGAACTGCTCCCTGTGCCCCTTGTCCGCCGGCTTTTATTCTGCCTTCTGAAATTACAGAATCTTGCCTAACCTCAGGTGGTTTGCTTTGTTGCTGATTATTTCCGGTTTTCTTTTGCTCTGCCATATTACTCACTCCTTTGCCTGTAAGATTAATAGAAACAAATATTGTAATTAGGATTGTCCCAATAATATATGCACCTGCAGAAATAATATTAATTATTTGTGTTGGATTATTCATATCGCGTAAAGATTGACATGATTTCTTGTCACCTTTAAAATAACACTTTTCGGCAAGTTTACGTCGCTTTTCACATTCATTCTGAGCAACAAATATTGATATAAAATTTATAACGATTGATATGACAAAAAATGACCAAGATAGAATTAGTAGACAAATGCATGTACATTCACTTAATTTAACGATCCTATCAATAAAAGTAATTGATAGTGCAAGGAACCCAGATGATAGTGTAATAATAGCTCTGTCAAAAGCTTCAGAATTTTTGGCAACAGTATTTGCCAAACTATTTATATAGTTCTGACCGTCAGTCCGAGCTTTATCATCAACATTAAAGCATTCGTGTTCGTTGTCTACTTTAATTTCAGTAATATCATTTTTTTCCATGCTTAGTTAGTCCTTAGTTGCTAAATGACAACCTGAATAAATATAGAATGCAATAAATTCGAGTATTGCCAATTGAGTAAATTATTACATTTTATTATATCAAGATAAAGTATCCTATTCATTACTATTTTCTACTGGCTTTTGTAAAAGATACATGAATGCTATTAAAACAGCTAACCCGATTACATCTTGTTTGAGGACATTCAATGGTAATGCTCCATGACAGAATGAATTTCTTAAATTCCATCCTAAACCGTTTATTGTCGAAAAAAGTTTATTCCAATATGTAATAGTTCTTACATCATAGTAATTTGAAGCTTTTTTAAGTAGGTTTTCAAAAACTACGAAATCTTCAATACCTGGCTTTGCTGATGGGTTTATAACATCCTCGCCAATTTCTGCTAAACGATGCCTCAACACTTGCTCAAAAAAAGGTAACCACAAAGCCAGAGCCATTTGGCAATAACCACTTAGCCAAGCTGTTAAACCATCTGTAAAATAGGATGTAATGTTTTCATCCCAATCAAGGTGTTCTTGTAGAGAATTTATGATTCTATTAAAGACATGTGAGCCTGTTTCATCTTTCGATTTCAACCACTCTAGTATTGGTGAAACAAATTCATTTAAAAATACTATCAGTATATGCTCTTGTGAATCATTATGAATTTCCTCACGTGTTGTTACTGAATTTCCAACATTAACTCTACCATCATGGCCTGACAGATTCACTTTCTGAACAATTCCGCATTCTGTCATAAAATCTGCTAAAAGAGGATCTTCATTACTGATGCTGTTTTTATCATAAGGAGATGGTCTTATTCCTGCGAAATCAATTGTTAACATTACAAACCGTTTCTCATTATCAGCACTTACCCATATATTTAAACATTTTTTTGTAATTTCTTTTAATTTCAGTGTTGCAGGACTCATTTCACCAATTATAACTGGACTTGAAAATTCAAATTCTTTTACTGCCTTTGTGAGCTCTTGTTGTACTCGGATTATATCATCTTTCAAATGTGCTTTACGATAAAAGGCCCTTGCTTCTCGAAGCTGCAAAATTTTACCAACTCCGAACGTATGTATAGAAAGCTGTTCGGCGATATAACCTTTTAGAAATGCTTTTTTAGGATTGTTTTGAAACCAATAAAATCTTTCGAAGCTATGCATCCCAATGAGTATTTTGAATTCGTTACTATTTTGCTTGCATTTTTCAAGCAATTCAGTAAATTTATCTGAAATGATATTTAATATCTTTGTATCATCAACAAACATCTTCTCATATTTTATAAAAAAGTTGTATGCTGTATCCAAATCAAATGATTCAATCATTTCGGAAAGTCTATTTTTAATATTCGTAATTGCTTCACCACGAAGATTTGTTGATAAATTCTGCTTTAAAAATTCTATCTCTTCCATTATTTTTCCCAAATAAATATTTTTTTAGTTTTGATGAATAGGTAAATTTAATTATAATTTTAATCAATTGCGTTATACCAATTTAAAATCAGATATTTAATTTCTCTGCGGCGCTCCTATTTCTTTATGGGTGCACAAATTGCCAACAACGGGCCGCGCCACTCGCCCGCTGTACCATCAGTAATGCAAGTCCTCGAAGTTTTACTGATGGTATGGTGGGCTGGCGCTGTTGGTGGATCGTTGACTGGGTCGCTCTTTTTCCGCCCCCGCTCTTACTCTTACCATCGTTTAGTTTTCTTGGAACGTGATCTTAAATCGACATTTCAAAAATACATGTATTCTAAATAGCTATATTCACTCTCGATTGCATCGTAGTATATGACTTTTGATTTACGACCACTTGCGTCATACTGATAAGATTCATATCCTGATGTTTCAGTATTTCCGTTATAGCTTACAAAAAAGTTATCTTTCCGCACTAATCTACCGTTATTATTGAATGTATAGGTAGAATATTCATCGGGGTTACTTGTTTCGTATTCGAAATACTGTTCTGTCTTTAAAAGTTGATCATTACTATTGTATCTATAAACCATATACCATTCAAGAGTATCGTCTGGCGGATAGAGCCATGTCTCCTTTGCAATTTTTCCCATGTAGTTGTATTCATATATTGCATAAATAACAAAATCGCATTGTCCATCACCATCTGAATCAAAATAGACGTTTTCTCTTATTTTTTTCATATTTTGGTCATAATCGTAAGTTGTTGAGTCTTCAAAAGATCCATCTTTGTCGTAGTAAACTATTTTCCTAATACTATCAAATGTAGTGTACTCAAAGATGCTGTAGTACATAAGAAGCCCTGCATCATCAAATTCATCTGTTCTGCTAATACGATTTTTACTGTCATACTTGTATTGTACAGTGTAATCAATAGCTCCATCTGTATCGGTCCATAATTCTTGTTTAACTTTTGAGTGGCTAGTATCCCCAGTATTACTTGATATTGGGTTAGAGTTACAAAACATTTGAGTTAATCCTATAATACACACTGTGCATAGGCTTAAACGAATAATGGTTATAGATCTGAAAATCATAAAAGTACTCCTTATCATATTTTGGTAATGTTTACCACTTGTATTAATCCGAAAGTTGCTTTACTTGTTTTCTCTCTTCTTAAAAAATCAATATCTTAATCCGATTTTTATTGTTTCTAAATTTTTTGAACAGTCCAGATAATTCCGCGGGGGCTCTTATTTCCTTTTCCGCGATCCAGGCAATGTCCACCAAACGTTTAGAATTGTATCTGCAACACCAAACAAAAACCTGCATATTAGCAAACACCCTTACGGGGTGTTGCTGATACAATTACGTTGAACGAAGGCGCGTAAAAACTCTGTCTTAAAATGACTGTATGGGTTTTGTATCCAGCCTTCAATTAACATATTATTATCTAATATAAATATGGTATGAAACATTTGCGATGAAAATTGGATTTTTAAAGATTTTTTAAGATATATTGTAGGGTTTACAGTCATTTTTTACTTAAAAACCATTCGTT
>JAAZCB010000258.1 GCA_012513545.1 Clostridiaceae bacterium | reverse complement strand
TTGTAACTGAACTCTTTAAAGAACATGAACTGAAACAATAAAAAATTTGCAGCTAAAAAGGTTTTTAACCTGATTTTTTTATGATAACAGTAAAATAATCATTTATTTAATGAATATTTGGGGAATTTATATTAATATAAAAGAAATCGATAAGAATTGATAGCAGATTTGGAGGTACATAATATGCAAGAAGTTAAAATTGGTTTCCTGGGATTTGGGAATGTTGGTACTGGCGCATATAAGATAATAAAAGATAACGCCCGCGAAATATTAAAAAGCCAGGGTGTATTATTAAAAGTTGATAAAATACTTGTCAGGGACACCGGAAGAAAGAGAAACACTGAAGTTGATCCTTCAATTTTAACAAGTAACATCAATAACATAGTTAATGATCCGGAAATATCCATAGTAGCTGAGTTTATGGGTGGAGTTGAGCCTGCAAGGGAATATGTTCTGGCGTGCCTTATGAATAAAAAGACTGTTGTTACTGCGAACAAGGAGCTTGTTGCAAGGCATTGGCCCGAGCTTCAGGAGGCTGCTGAACAAAACGGTACCGGCCTCTATTACGAAGCAAGTGTCGCAGGGGCTATACCGGTTATAAAGGTTCTCGGGGAATCTTTACAGGCCAATACAGTACTTGGGATTATGGGCATAATAAATGGCACAACAAATTATATATTGACAAAAATGTCCGATGAAGGACGGGATTTTGATAATGTGCTGGAAGAAGCCAAAAAACTTGGTATAGCTGAACCGGATCCTACTTCAGATATTGAGGGATACGATGCAATGTACAAGCTTTCAATTCTATCCTCAATGGCATTCCATAAGAGAACGGATATAGACAGCATTCTAAGGGAGGGTATTACTGGTATTACTGTAGAGGATATTATATACGGCAGGGAGCTGGGATTTGCATTGCGTTTGCTGGCAATTGCAAAAAAATATAATAATGAGATTGAAGTTCGTGTTCATCCTACTTTCATACCATTAAGCCACCCGCTTGCATCTGTCAGGGATTCTTTTAATGCAATATATATAAAGGGCGATGCAGCTGGAAGCATAATGCTTTACGGAAGGGGGGCAGGAGATCTCCCAACCGGAAGTGCAATAGTTTCAGATATAATTACTGCCTGCCACAACAAGGATAAGCATAGATACATAAGCTTCTATAACGACAACGCTGATGGTGAAAGCATAACACTTAACAATAACTGGGAGACTGAATTCTTTGTGAGGCTTACAGTGAAGGATAAACCGGGTGTTCTTGCGAAAATTGCAGGTATATTCGGCAGGTTTGGAGTAAGTATAGCTTCGGTTATTCAGAAGGACAGGGGAAAAGATGTTGCACCATTGATATTTGTAACCCACAGTGCCAGGGAACTATCTGTGAAAGCTGCTATCGAAGATATTACCAAGGAAAACGATGTTATTAGGGTTGAGAATGTTATAAGGGTGGAAAGTAAATAACTAAAGCTTTACAATATTGTATTTAAGACGAGGGGCTTATTTTAGCCCCTCAAATTACTATTATGTGCATCAGTTTGATATTGCTTCCATGAATTTAGTATTGTCAGTGATTGGAGCCTTGCATGAAAAGTTTTCACATATATAAGCAGTAGCTTTACCTTCTAACGGTTTGTAATTCTCTACGTACGGTGCCAAATCTTTAAGCTCCGTGTGCTGCTCCGAATAAAGCATGGAAAGGGTAAACGGGCTGAAATGCTGACGTATTATATTAACCATGGATTCTGTATCCTTAAAATTATTACCAACCAGAACTACTTCTCTGGATTTTGATTGTGAAAACAGAAGAGCGGTAAGCAAAAAGGCATGACCTCTTGCCATCCTTCCAATATTTTTACCGAACAGAGAAAACTGTTTGTTGGCCAGCTCTTCAAGTTCATGCTGTCCCGTAAGACGGGCAAGCCTTAAAAAATTCAGTGTTGCAACCGAGTTGCCCGATGGGGTAGCTCCATCATAGATTTCTTTTGGTTTGACTATCAGTTCTTCACTGTCATTGCCATAAAGGAAAAGACCTCCATTTTTGCTGTCCCAGAACAGCCTTATCAAATCATCATTGAGACTAAGGGCTTTTTTAAGATACTGTGGCTTATAGGTAGTTTCATAAAGCTCAATGAGTCCCCAGATTATGAATGCGTAATCATCAACATACGCTGGATATGCTGCTTCACCATCACGGTATCGTGCAAGAAGTCTTCCATCATCCCTGACAAGTTTGGATAATATGAATTCAGCGGCCTTTTCGGCAGCGAAGGTGTATTTGTCATCGCCCAGAATTCTTCCTCCGCAAGCCATAGCTGCAATCATTAGTCCATTCCAGGAGGTAAGAATTTTATCGTCTTTATAGGGATGAATTCTGCGCTCCCTATACTCAAAAAGCTTTTTCCTCATACTATCAAGGTTGTCTTTCTCTTCGGCTGGTATTTCATTTTTTATAAGGTTTGGAATATTGAAGCCCTCAAAATTACCTTCATCAGTAATATCATAGAATCT
>JAAZCB010000257.1 GCA_012513545.1 Clostridiaceae bacterium | reverse complement strand
TAAGAGAATGTAAACTCGCTACGGGTCGAATCAAACTCGCTTCGCTCAAACAGTGATTCGACTTATCCTTCGCTTCGTTAACATTCTCTAAAGCCTTTATGCAATGTTCTTTCCATAATATGGTTCGCGATAATTAAATGCACCCATTAACAATAAAGAAATTTACTTTTTGAAATTGTTACACAAGCGCAGAAACGATTAATGGTTCTGCGCCTGTAATTGATGAGTTGAACTAAAGTAAATTCTTTCTTATTTCTTCCCCGGATTTTATTGTAAGGTATGCAGGTGCAATATCGAATACTGTCTTAGCACCGCTAACACCTTCCCTGTTTAACCTGTATACTGCTCTTGCATATGCAACCATTGTATTTGCAGTAAAGTCAGGATTTGAATCCAATTTTATACTGTACTCAACTATATGGGAGTTTTCATTATTAATGCCTGTCCTTCCTGTTCTAATTGAAAACCCGCCATGTGGTATACCGCTGTGGTTTTTTTGCAGCTCCTCTTCAGTAATGAAGTGTACAATTGTATCATAATCGGCAAAATAGTTAGGCATTGTTTTGATATCATTTTCTATTCTTGCCCTGTCAGCACCTTCCTCTGCAACAACAAAGCACTCTCTGATATGTTTCTGCCTTGTCGTTAGTTCAGGATTATTTCCTTCTCTTACTGCCTCGATTGCGCTTTCAATGGGTATTGTGTATTGCTTGGCATTTAATACGCCTTTTACCCTTCTGATTGCATCTGAATGGCCCTGGCTTATGCCTTTGCCCCAAAAGGTATAGGTCTTTCCTTCAGGCAGGATAACCTCACCGAATAAACGGCTTAATGAAAACATTCCGGGATCCCAACCACAGGATATCAGACCAATTTTATTTGCCTTTTTTGCTTCTTTATCTACTGCTTCAAAATATTCAGGAATTTTTGCATGTGTATCGAATCCGTCTACCATATTAAACATAGCTGCGAACTGAGGACCTTGCACCGGCAAATCCGACATACTGCCTCCACAAAGCAACATAACATCTATTTTATCAGTCATGTTTTTAGCTTCATCAATATGATATACTTTAACACCTGAAGTCAACGGCTTTATTGAAGCAGGGTCCCTTCTTGTAAATATGCCAATAAGCTCCATATCCTTATTTTGTCTTATTCCTGCCTCGGCACTTTTGCCTAAATTACCGTGTCCGATGATACCTATTTTTATCTTATTCAAAGATTATTCCTCCATTTCTGATAATAAAAATCTCAAAAAATATTTGCGTTATGTATTTTATCACATATTAAAATAAGAATGAAATTATTTTTTTCAATAAAATGGACATAACGAGTGAAGCTTCATTAATTTATCCTCTTTTTATTAACCAAGCTTACCAGTCAGCTATAGATTCAGCCCCGATTGTAACATTAACTTATATTGGTATTATGGAGGATGTTGATTTGAACTTGAATTTATAAGGCTAATATATATGAAAATATACGAACCATATGTTAAAATATATACAGGAAAGATTATTTAAAACTTTACAGGAATGAACTAAATATATTAATTGATGAATAAAAGGAGTGTTTACAGACTTATAGAATAGAATTTGAGTTTTAATGTTGTAAAATAATCAGGAGGTATATGCATGAAGAAATTGATGATAGTATTTGTTTTATTATCCTTGCTTGCTGGATGCAGCCGGAATGAACCTGCTCCTTCACCCACAGATACAGGAAGTGAGGGGAATGTGGGTGTGACCTCAAGTCCTTTAGCGGAAGATAATAATACCGTGGAAGAAATCAATGCTGTAGATATGGACAGAATTATCGAAAAAATGTTAAAGTCCTGGTTGGACGCAGAAAAGCTTGAGGAGTATAAATATAAGTGCAATGAATATAAGGACTTACTTTATTTTCAAAAAAACTCAAAGGGTGATTTTCTTTCAACAATAAAGGATTATGAGACCGAAAACCATGAAGTAACTTTTGGTGTAGAAAACAATATTATTGATTTAAGTGATAAGTTTAAGAATGATAAAAACATTTCCCTGGACTTTTCCATAGACTCCTACGAAATAGACAAATATGATACTTTATGGCCTGTGTCTGATATTACTTTAAACATAAAAGGAAATGAGATTGAGGAAAATGTAAAAATAAGGAGTTGTGATGGGAGTTCAACTAAAGCAACAGAAGTTAAAAGCTCCGATATAATTTTGGGTTATAATACATACATTCTTTTAGTATCCAGTGACGGCTATGTAATAAGAGATGGAAACAAGTTATATGTTACAGAGGTAGATTCAGATGGAATAGGTTTGAATAATCTTACAGTCACTCATATAATAATTTTGCCAAAGGATGTTAATATAAGCGCAGAAAAGAGTGAAGAGAGCGCTTTTATTCAGCAAATAGACAGCGAGCTAAAAGCTAAGGGATATACAATAAATGAAAAGAAAACCTTTATAGAAAATGGCACGGAATATTTGATTGTTTTTATAGTAAAAGATGAGATACATGACAATATATTGATATATGATTTATTACATAAGAAGAGTGTTTTTGATTTGAAACAATCCGGAATAACTGTACCTTATGTTGATATGGGGGCGAAAAAGACTGATTATTTTGAAATAGCAGACAAAAATAATGATGGAGTAAAAGAGATAATTTTTAAAGGCGAGCCGGTGGCAAGTTCGCCAGGAGAAGTATTAATGATAAATAAGCAGAAAGAAGGATTCGGCATAATATTTTTTGATGAAATTGATAATTATCAATTTATAGAACTCAATGGTGATAACGTTAAGGAATTATACGGAAATACACGATATGGTGGACAGGTCAGTTATGATGCGGGATTCAGCACAGTCTATGAATTTAAGAACAATAAGTATACTCCTTCATATGGATTAACAAGAAACTATGAAAGCATAAAAATAAAAGAATATGAACAGGAATTCAAGAAAAATCCTAATATTGAAACCTTGGATAAACTTATTTTTTTGTATGCTTATTTAGGAGAGAAGGATAAGTGCATAAAGTTAAAGGAAGACAACAAGGCATTGATAAAGGGTGTGGATGATCCTGAAAATAATGATTATTTTG
>JAAZCB010000256.1 GCA_012513545.1 Clostridiaceae bacterium | reverse complement strand
TACGCCTTCAATAGCTAATAAATCAACTCCTTCAAAATATTGGTAGGACAACAGGTTTATATCTATATTCTTAGGGGCATTTTTGTTTACCCTTTTGTGGACCTTCTTTTCAATATAGTGTTCTTTCTTAGAATCATCATTATTTATTTGTTCATTCAGCATCTTCTCTATTTCAAGATCACAATCTTTAATTTTTGCTTGAAGGTTCAAATACATTTGATATTCATGCTTAAGTGCAAATAAATAATCCTTCCTTCCATTGCACTGTAATGCTTTCGCAATTTCCACCTCTGACTTTTTGCAGTTTCCATTTCTTAATGAGGCAAGTCTCTCTGGGTTCATCTCGCCATGGCAGATAGCATCAATAATGGATAAACCTGTTAATCCGGTTACGTCTTTTACCACTACATCAAGTCGTAGATTGAGCAGACGCAAATATTTTTGCATCTTTCGGGTTGTATCTGCTGCTTACTCAATTAAATTAGCTCTGTGGCGGCAATATGTCCTTAGATGTTCTGTCGCTTCATCGGGTAAAAAACTACCACTCAATAAACCTAAAGTGTGAAGTTTCTGAATCCATTGACAGTCCTGGACATCGCTTTTTCTTCCCTTTATGTTTTTAGTGAATTTTCCATTACAAAGGATTACTTCAAATCCTGATGATTGAAGTACGGCATAAAGATTTTGCCAATATGTCCCGGTACTTTCCATGGCTACTGTTTGGATTCTATTATCCTTAAGCCATTGAACAAGACCTTGTAGATCTTCATTGTATACCCCAAACTCCTTTACATCTTCATCACTTTGCCCAATAGCCACATAGTGTGATCGGCTTCCAATATCAATCCCTGCAGCATTTGGGTTAACAACTTCCATTGATACATTTTTCTTCTTCATAAAACATTTTTTAAGTGATTAATAAAAATGCCCTAAGAGAATGTATCTTTGACGTGATAATATTATGAACGGGGTTCCCGTTAATCGGGACCACCACTGAAATCATCTCAAAGCCTTTCTGCTACTAACAGAAGGGCTTTTTACATTCCAACCAGGATTGCACTCGGGCTATTACGCTCCAGTTCAAAAATCGGCCTTGCAAAGGGCTTTCAAATATAGTATGGAAGTCCATTCATAGCACCTTCGTTAGCTTTGGAAATGAGTCCTGTTTCCGGGATAGAGAGGGTTGCACACAACATTAGTGTAGACGAACTTTTCTGGGAAAAGTTCGTCTATATTTACTATATGGGATAGTTTGTTTGATGGTAATTTTAGCTTTTTTTAGGACTATTCTACGCATTCACCAGGTGTCAGGTCGTCGTGCATTTTATTCCAAATCCAACGTAATCATCATGTTTTCTTTTACCTTATCAATTATCGCTGATGGTATATTTCCAATCTTTTTGATCAATCGCGTATTATCAATGGCCCTGATTTGATCAATCATGATGTCGCAATTCTCATTCAAATTAGCCATACCTTTCTTTAAATGGACCCTTAAAATATCAGCATCCTTTTCAACTTTTGTTGTAATCGGACAAATAATCGTTGAAGGATGTGGAATCTTATTCAATAAATCAGTTTGAATAACCAAAACTGGCCTGGTTTTAACCGGTTCAGTCCCAACTTGAGGATTTAAATCTGCAACCCAGATTTC
>JAAZCB010000255.1 GCA_012513545.1 Clostridiaceae bacterium | reverse complement strand
TATAGCTGTGTACAGTTATATCCACATCTCCATTTTGCAATGCCTCATCCAATTCCTTTACAAACAGTCCCTTACCTCCAATTGTGTCCAGGGTTTTGTCCAGAATCTTATCACCGGTTGTTTTCATGGTTACTAATTCTGTTTTAATACTAGAGTCAAAATTTTTTATGGCATCTATAACCATTTGAGCCTGTATTACTGCAAGTTTACTATCCCTGCTGCCCACTCTCACTGTTTTCATCACTTTTTCCTCCAGGTTCTTAAGCCTTCCCTTATTCTTTCAGCCGTTTTCCTTGCTGCTTCATGGTCGCTGCCATCCTTTGAAATCAATCCGCCTGTAATTTGACTGTTTTCAAATGTAGCCGGGAAATAAAAATCGCACATTTCTTTCCTGTCACAGACGTTTACAGGTATCCCTTCTGAGCGCGCATCATCGCATATCTTTTCATTCACCTTTCTGTTGTCCGTCGCAGCAATTACCATAAAAGCGTCCTTCAGGTCTCCCGGCAGATAACTCCTTTCAAGCAGCATCAGTTTGTCTTCACCTGCCAAAAGCTTCAGTTCTGCTGAAATAGAAGGGGCAATTACAACTATACTTGCACCGCAGCGAATAA
The DNA here is from genome assembly GCA_012513545.1 of Clostridiaceae bacterium. The sequence goes on along the minus strand of JAAZCB010000255.1, from coordinate 4,393 downwards.
GAACCCGTACTCTCCTTGTAGCAATCCTTCCCCCTCCTATTACGATAATCTTTCTGTTTTTCAAGCTAAAAAACATGGGGAAATGAGAAGAACCTTCCTGCACAATTTTAAATTCTCTTTCAAAATATCTGACTATTTCCTCTAGCGTCATGCCTTCTTCCTTGCACAACCTGCCTATCAATACAACACTTGCTCCAAGCTTTCTTGCAGCATCGATCTTTTCCTGAAAACCCCCGCTTTTTCCTGATTCTTTTGTTACAATAAATTTTGCATTTATTTGCTCCATAGTTGCCACATTCATATTTTCACTGAAAGGCCCCTGCATGCATATTATATTTGTCGCACTAAAGCCCGCATCCGAACATGCTTTTATCGCCTCAGCCGTAGGCAGCACCCTGACAAAAACCCTGTTTTTATAGTTCCCGATTTTTGTATATGGGAACAACTCTCTACTTCCGGTAGTCACAAAAATATTTCCCGATGTACTGTCAAGATACGAGCATGCCTCTTCAATGCTTGAAAACTCTATGACCCTTCCATATTCCAAAGAAGGTCTTACCAACCTTAAAACATTCTTGCCGCTTTTTTTTGCAGCCTCTTCAATATTCTCCGAAGTGGTTCTGGCATAAGGATTTGTTGCATCTACAATATAGTCATAGCTATTTATCAATTCCGTAATTTCCTCAAGAGAGAGCGTACCTTTCCGAACATATAAATAAGGCATATCCGGCAACGCCAATGAACCATGTTCTGCAGCTATCACTGCTGCTACCTCTATACCGTTCTCGGCTAAAAAGATACTAAGCTTTCTTCCTTCATTTGTTCCTGTAAATACAACTGCTTTTTTCAATTTATTCTACCTTCCTTATACATCTGAAGCTATATTCCATATCCTCTCGGAGTAACCAGCTTTCCTTTGACATAAGATACAGGCCCCCTGTGCCTTCGAACCTCCTTAATCCTTGGAGTTGACTGGAATTCCTGTCCCTGCCCTATTCCTGCAACATAAATCATTATTCGACTCTATACGTTATTTTTCACTTTACAGTCAAACGTCTCTCTGTGAGCATACCATTTGTTAAAATCTTCAATATGTTCATCTATTAAAACTTTCATGACCAATATTTCCTTTGAATTATCCTTGCGGGCAGTTTCCCCAAGGCTTTCAATATTATAGTAGCGTACACCCTTCATATTTCCGACCTCAGGATCTATATCCCTGGGCACTGCAAGATCAATAATGTACACTGGTTTTATTGCACACCTGTCAATCATATCAAAAGTAATGGTCTGATGCGGGCTTGAAGTTGCACTTATTAAAATATCCACATTTGGGATATACAGCTCCCTGTCGTGATACGAAATAGCTTTACAGCCTGCAGGAATAACTGCACTTTTGCCGTGGTGCGTTCTGGTAGTTATATATACTTCACAGCCCTTTGCAATCAGCTCCTCACAAACTTTTCTTCCCACAGTTCCGCTTCCGATAACTAGAACTTTGCAAGCTGCATTATTTTCAATATATTCACTGACCAGCTGTACTGAGTGTCCTGCCACTGAAGGCGATACTGCACTTAATACCAAATGGGTCTTTACTTTTTTGGCGCAGGTTACGGCGCACCTGAAAAGTGTGTTCAATACCGCATCGCTTGTTCCCTCTTCGATAGCAATTATCATTGCCTCTTTAACCTGTGCCACAATCTGATCTTCTCCGAATATCATCGAGTGGATTCCGCAGGCAAGCTCAAAAAGATAGATTGCCAATTCCTCACCCTTCTTAACATAAAAATACTTCTTCATACCTTCATCAAGGTTTACAGCGTTGAAGAATATATCAACCGGATCAGCCTCTTCACACTGTCTGAACGAAATATATACCTCTGTGCGGTTGCAGGTCGTAATCACAGCCACACCTGAAACGCAATCCTCCTTTTTAATTGTTGCAAGAACATCTACTAATTGACTTTTATTGAACCTAAGCTTTTCTCTTAATTCCAAACTTGCGCTATGGTAGTCAATTCCAGCCATAATTATATCCAAATCTGCACCCCCATGTACTTTAGGCAATAGTGACAGCAACCTCATTTCTTATAAGGAAAGTCCTTTTTCTTTGCTACAATTATACTAATATCAGTCTTCTTCAAATTTAATAAAAAAACCGCAGAATCAGAATTTCTGTGACTCCGCGGGTGTATTTCCACGTGTAAGGCGTTAAAAGCCCCTATGCAGCTCAAGCAATGTTGCCCTTATGCATACTCAACTTGATAGATATTTTTTCATACCACTATCAATTTGTCAATAGTGTTTTTGAAGGATTTCCTGCATTGGGTATTGACTTTAGTATTATGCAGTATTATGATGTTAATTCCTCTCAAAAATCATTGTTATTAGGTTGTTTTTTATTATTGGTATCCAGGATAGTCTTCTGAATCTACACTCCCTTGTGGGCATACTTCGAGCTCAGGTGCATCAGCAGGTTTATAACCATCTGATGGAAACCACTCGGAGTAAATCCTTTGTATTACGTTTTCAACAGCATTTGGCACTGCACCAACCGATTCGAACACCGCCCAGGTTGATGCCGGAGTTACTGTATTATTGGATCATATCCAACTACAGTCCAAATCCCTGTGCTGTCCTGTCTTACCAACTTCTTAAGATATACCTTGCCAATAGGTGTATTGGACGCATTCACCTCAATCAATGCATCTATGCCCGTATTCTGTGTGACCGAAAGTTCCTCATACTTTATCGGGTAATCACCCTGGATACCTTCAGGAGATATTTTTAGACTGACATATACCTGAGCAACAAAGACAGGGTCAAGCTTCCAGGGTGAATGTCCTGCATCTGCACTTTTTTGGTCATTTTCTTCCGCTTCTATATTTACAGGCACTTCAACTTGAGGCTTTTCCTGTATCCTGGATTCGGCTGCCGGAATTTGTATATCTCCCACCTTCAGGCTGTTTACAAATCCAATCATTTCATCAAGAGGAGCATTTCCGAAAACTGCGTATTCCAGCCCCTCATGCTGCCATCGGATAGATTTCAGATCAGTATTACCGGCATATGGTCCTGCACCTCCAAGAATGCCCAGACCTTCCTGTATCGGTGACTGCACTTCAACTGCGTTACTCCCTATTTTGCCTAAAACTGCTGTACTTGCAGGTTTGAATTCTTTATTTGCTTTACCTTCCAGGATTACTATATTTTTCACCTGATCTTTTGCAATATAATTTAATTTTACTGTTTTCGTTTCCAATTCTACTGTGATATTATAATTGCTATATCCAGAAGGCACTATTTCCGGTACCTTTGGTGCAAAACCAATAATTTGCTGTGCTTCTATCATGTTTGAAACCATCTGCTCCGGTTGTGTATTTGTTTCTTTGAATCCTTCAGGTAAGTTATACTCCATGAGTTCCTGGGGGATTAGCTCATTAAAATCAATTTTGGTATATGCTGTTGTGTACTGCAGTGCATTTTGCATGCCACTTTGTTTTTGCAAAGGAAGCTTGGTCTCTTTATCAATCCACAGCTTATATGGCACACCTCCCTGAGGATAAACCTCCAATACCGCAGCCTTTCTCCCTGAAATAACTTCCTCTCCAACAACTTCTGATTTTAAGGCATTTTTAATATCATCAATTTCTTTCCCTAGTTCAAAGGTGAACCTGTAAGGGTCTGGAAAGGCAGAATAGATAGTAACTTCCTTCTGTTCCGGTCTTAATTGCCATTTTTTTTGACCGTTATTGGCTGTAATTAGCCCTTGCTGTGTCCCTTCCAGTTCTTTGACATAATAGTGCCCTAGCTTATCAGCCCAGATTTCCAATTTCCCCTGCATTGACTTTTGTCCCAATGCATTAGTCGTAGAGATTTCCAGCACCCCATGATAAGCCTTTATCCCTTTATATGCCTGCTCCATAGCATAAACAATATTACCCTTATTTAAGGGTATAACAAAATTCAATATTATTGCCACAACAAGAACCACAGCAACAGCAGCTGCGCTGATAAACCAATTCCTTTTTACTTTATTCACAGAACTGTATTGTTTATATTGTAAAGCAACATTTTGTGCCAGCTTTTCAGGATAATCCTTGCCAGGCAGAACAGGCTGTCTTAAGCTGCGCACCTGTCTGACAGCTTCAAAAAGATCCTCCATCTCTGGAGTACTATCTAGAAGCCCATGCTCCTTAGGTTTTTTTTCTTCATTCAAGCTGTCAATATATTGAGATAATCTTTTTTCATTGTTGCTCATATCTTTAACCTCCTAGTATAATAAATTCGTAACATAGTTACGTTGGTTTTATTACATCAGAAGTTGAATACTCCGAATGAAGGACATAGTTCTTTTGATAAATGTTCGGAAATCCATCATCGCTCAACTTCC
>JAAZCB010000254.1 GCA_012513545.1 Clostridiaceae bacterium | reverse complement strand
AATTTAAATATCACTAGTCTTTTCAATACTGTTAACATTATAATATATTATATAAAACTTAACAAATGAAACAATTAATTTTAATCTATATCCCTCCCGTTTCAAACAGGAGGGATATAGATTAGTTTTAATACTATTAATAAGGTTTAAATGGCCATGTAGTTCTTTCGGCCCACAATTGCCATGAAGGCGGGTCTTGAACTTTTTTTATCACTGTATAATCCCATCTGATTCTATATATAAAATCTTCAGGGTTCGCACTTGGAACTTTTGATTTTGCATATGCAACTTTTTCTGCGTCACTTTTATATTTCAAATTTGGATCAATGATATCATTCCAGGAAAATGTAAATTTGCTTTTATGTTGCCATTTGCATCTTTTGTTGCTGTTCCTGTTATTGTGAAATCGCCAACAGCAGGATTGCTTCCATGCAGATAGTTGTAACCCGTTTTTTTTTCACCATTTTTCATGCATAAATGATCTCTAATACTGATAGTTTTAGTAGACCCTTTACTCATTTTGTTAAATTCAACTTCTAAAAGATCTTTTACACCTAGGGTTTTATCACTAGAATTTCCAATTCTTAATTCCTCACTTTTCATCATATATGGACCGTAGTATTTATTATTGCTGTCTACACCTAGAGAACCGTTAGTTTCGTATGCATCGTATACAGGATAATATTCCCACGAACCATTATCATTTCGAGCCCACTCATGTGGTAAAAAACTACTAAAATCTTTTCCATATAACCAAGTATACAAGATATCCCTACCTACCCAGTCTGACTTAAAAACTCCTCCACCATATGCTTCTATATCTTTTCTTGTAATTTCATCACTATCGGCAGCGTATATACTAATACAATTAACCGTTAACATATTTATTACAACAAACATAACAGTAAGTACTTTTAAAAAATATTTTTTTAATGTAGTCATAAATTGTTTCCTCCGAAATTTATTATTTTACCTTGCAAGGTTATATAATAAGAGGCGATGATATATAAAAAAGTCAACAAAATTACATAGATTTTATATTTTTTTGTAAAGAATTAAAACCAAATAAACTTCCTGAGCAAACAACAAAGTAGTGGATTTACTGATACCGATTTGATTTCTATCTGGTTGTATAATTAATGGATATAGCTTTGCAAGTGTTCTTAGAGTCTTACTTTCATGAAAATATTTCCGTAATTAGTTTTAATAATATGTCAAAATAAGGCTGTAGAAAGATAATAAGTTTTGCAATTATAAAAGTGCTCAGGTTATCCTTTTTAGTTACACATACTTGTAAGAAATGAAAATGGATAGTGATATTGCAAGGGGACAGGCACGCTGTCACAGACACTCAACGGGAAAATATAAATCACACTCGCAATAATGCCTGCTGCAGCGGGCATAATTTATGTATTGAAACCAGAAGTGTTCCTTTAAATGAAACTCTATTGTAGGCATCCACTTTGTATGTATGAAATCCAGGAGTACCTTAAGATTCCTGGAGGAAATGTCTTCAGGACTATGCAGGCCCATGTATGTAAATACCCCGTATTTGTGAGCCGGTATGTGTTTAATGTTCATCCAGGGTGGAACAATGCTGTATTCATCCACTTTTGTGGAAGGCTGGTAATATCTATAATCCAACCCATCCTCCAAAACTGCAGTATACCCGTAATATACATCCTTTTCAATCGGATTTAAAACTTTTAACCGATGCCGATAAAAAAACTCAACACCCAACCTGTTTGCTGTCTGGTTTGACATATTATCCTCAAAAGTTAATTCATGCTTAATACCAGCAAGAGAGAAATAAGGAAGCACTTTCACGGATTTCAGGAATATTAACCCGCTTCCTGCCATGTTCATAAAATCAGCGTTAAACCTGTCCAGAATATTGAGTGGAACAGGGTTTTTGCGCCATTTTGAAGGAGTTATTCCGAACTCCTCTTTAAACACACGGTTAAAAGTCCGTTCCGACCCAAAGCCATACTTGTCTGCGATAAAATCAATAGTATTGAGCTTGCTTAGGAGATCTGCCAGAGAAACTGCGGTGCGGCGTCTTCTGACGTACTCCATAAGGCCGGTTCCGGAAGCACCTTTCCATATACGAAGCAGGTGGAATTTTGATATATTAACATTTTCGGATATGTCATCTAGTGTCAGCTCATCACAGAGGTGGCACTCTATATAATCTGTAGTGTCCTTAAGTATTTTCAAGAGATAATGTTCCATATCAAGCCTCTTTATACAGCAATTTCTGTCCGAAATAAGATTTTATATCTTTGTATAATGATTATAGCACAGGGTCTTATAGGGGATAAGACAAAAATTGCTATGTAAATTTTGATAAGACTCCAAACAAGGAAAGGGTGAAGCTTATGAATGAAAAGGAACAGGCAGAGCTTAGAAGCCGCTTTCAAAATGCAGTTGATCAGTTCATTGATAAACTAAGGGACGATATCAATGTTATTGCTGCCATTATAAGTGGCAGTGTTGCCTATGATGTACTGTGGGAGAAAAGTGATGTTGACATGACCCTTGTTGTCCGTGATCAGAAGCTTTCAAGCAATACCTTAAGTATTGTGGAAGACGGTATTACGTTTAATGTATACCTGGTACAGAGAAGCATGTTCAAAAGGGGGATGGAGCGTTCCATAGGAGGTTCTATACTGCAATCCTATGTGTCGAATGGGAAGCTTGTGTACACAACGGATGAGAGCCTTAATGATTTTTTTGAAGATATAAGGAAAATCGGTGACGATGACAGGGCTATTACTGCCTTGAACATTGCCAGTGAGTTGATTTCAACGATGCATAAGGTTCAGAAATGGATAATTGCAAGAAAAGATTTGGTATATGCCCAGTATTATCTGCTAAAAGCAGCAGAAGCAATAGCCCGTATGGAACTGTGTATAAGGGGCATTCCCACTTCCCGGAGTGATATCCGAAAAGCTATTGACTGTAACCCGGAGATTATGAGGGTTTTCTACCGGGAGCCCATGGAACGTCTTCTGACCGAAGAAGAACTGTTTGACAGGGTGAAGCTATTAGACTCGTACCTTGAAGATAAAATGGATCTGTTTAAAAAGCCCATAATAGAATACCTCTCGGACCAGGAAATAAAAACAACCTCAATGCTTGCAAACCACTTTTTTATGGATAGTCATTATATTATAAATGTTTTGGAGTATATGGCGGATAAGGGTGTGATAGAGAAGGTGTCCCAGTTAATCAAACTGACACCGAAAAGCCGCTTGTCAACTGAAGAAATCAGTTTTTTGTATATTCCGTGATAAATAAGGAGGATAGGCTATGTCTGTACGTACAACCATAGAAGTATCAGGTGCGAAACAAAACAATCTTAAGAATATTTCAGTAGAGATCCCGAGAGACAAGCTGACGGTAATTACAGGCGTTTCGGGTTCGGGCAAGTCTTCTTTGGCCTTCGATGTAATATATGGAGAGGGGCAGCGCAGGTTCTTAGACTCGATTTCAAACTTCGCCAAGAGCCGTATAAGCCAATTGAAGAAGGCAAAGGTAGACTATGTGAGAGGACTTTCACCGGTTATAGCCATAGAACAGAAAAAGAGCAACAATAATCCCCGTTCAACTGTCGGTACAGTTACTGATATCAATGATTATTTGCGCCTTTTGTTTTCAACAGCAGGTACAGGACAATGCCCGGAGTGCGGGCACCCGTTGAAGCAGTTGTCAGCCGCTCAGATAGCAGAGCATATTATGACGCTGCCCGAAGGAACAAAGGTTGAGCTCAGGGCGCCTGTCTATAAAATCTTTGGTGAGGACTATGCTTATACCTTTCATCAGTTGCGTGAAAAGGGTTATAAGAAACTGCTGGTGAATGGTGAGGAGTTTTCCCTGTCACAAAAAAGAGAACTGGAGGAGGGCAGAGATTATCACATTGAACTGGTCATAGACCAGTTTACACTTAGAAAGGATTCCTACATACAGCTGACCAAGTCCATAGAGGCTGCAATGCTGTCTCTGGACGAAGACATAATGATTAAGGCGGAGGTACTGGGGGAAGTTGATAGCACCTTTTACGATGGATTTGCATGTCCGCAGCATCATTACTCTTTATGTGAAATGCAGCCTTTTCATTTTTCCTTCAACACACCCACCAGCAGCTGTCATACCTGTATGGGCGTTGGAATGTCGTACGTAGTGGAGCCTGGCTTTCTAATCGTCGCGCCTCAGAAGAGTATAAACCAGGGAGCCTTCAAGAATACAATATTTAATCCTTCAGGCAAGGACAGCTACAAGACGGTGATGATGTACAGTTTGTCACAGAAGTATAACTTTAGCCTTGATACGCCTTTTAAGGATTTACCGAAGGAAATTGTGGAAATATTGCTCTATGGTACAAAAGGTGAGACGGTTGAGATGCTGCAGCCGCCCTTTTCTCAAAAACGGAACTGGATGGTTGGACGGGACAGACCGTTCTATGGCTTTGTACATGAGTTTGAAAACTGGTACAGGCAATATATACGTAGGACGGCCACATCGGATGCTTTTGAACCGACTTTTATCAAGGAATGCATGGTCGAAAAGGTTTGTCCCGAATGCAATGGAGCAAGGCTCAAGCCCCAGCGCCTGAATATCAAGGTTGGGAATAAGAACTTTGATGAACTGTGCAGAATGCAGTTGCCCGAGCTTTTGGAATTTCTGGAACTGCTTCGTTTTGATGCTGATATTGAAGATGTGGCAGGCACTATTGTACGTGAGATCAGCATAAGGCTCAGGCTTTTAATTGATATTGGACTGCATTATATAAACCTAGGGCGTAGAAGTGACAGTATATCCGGCGGTGAAATGCAGAGGATCAAGATGTCGACCCAGATCAGCAGTGAATTGATGGGAATGCTGTATGTTATGGATGAGCCAAGCATCGGTCTCCATCCAAGGGATTCAGGGCGTGTCATTGATACCATGAAAAAACTGAGGGATATAGGAAATACAGTCATTGTTGTAGAACATGACCTCGAGACGATTATGAGTGCAGATCATGTGATTGAAGTCGGACCCGGACCGGGGGTTCACGGCGGTCAAATTGTTGCGCAAGGTCAGCTTGAAGATATTATGGAAGCACCCGATTCTGTTACGGGAAAGTACCTGTCAGGAGAATCCAAAATCCAGGTGCCGAAGAAACGCCGCCATCTTGGAGACTTGTTCCTGTCAATACAAGGCGCAAGGGAGAACAATCTCAAAAATGTTGATCTGGATATCCCGCTAGGAGTCTTCGTATGTATTACCGGGGTTTCGGGCTCAGGAAAGAGCTCTCTTATTAATGAAATTTTATATAAACAATTGAAAATTGATAAAACCGGAGCAAGGATTGTAGCCGGGGAACATGATTTCCTGTTCGGCGCAGAGCTTATAAACAATGTGATCAACATTGACCAGACGCCCATAGGGAGGAATAGCAAGTCCAATCCTGCAACCTATATTGGAATTTATGATAAAATACGTGAAATCTTTGCAAAGGTACCGGAGGCAAAGTCCAGGGGTTATAAGGAAATTGACTTCAGCCTGACGCATGCCAATGGCACGCGCTGCGAGCACTGTGCAGGAGACGGTATTATTGTTACCAATCTTCAGTTTATGGCAGACATCGAAACTATCTGCCCGGTTTGCAAGGGTATGCGTTTTTGTGAGGAGGGTCTGGAAATAAAGCATAAGGGCAAGAATATTGCACAGGTGCTGGAAATGACTGTTGAAGAAGCAATGGAGTTTTTTAAGGATGACCGTTACCTGAAGCACAAGCTTGGTATTATGAATGAATTGGGGCTTGGTTATTTATGCCTTGGACAAAGCTCAACAACCCTTTCTGGAGGTGAAGCACAAAGAGTTAAACTGGCTTATGAACTCTCAAAGATTAAGAGAGGCTTGCACAATCTGTATATTCTCGATGAACCCACAACAGGGCTTCACTTGTCAGATATTCAAAAGCTGCTGGATTGTCTCGGAAAACTTGTTGAAATAGGGCACTCGGTTATTGTTATTGAACATCATCTGGATGTTATAAAATATGCGGATTATATAATTGACATGGGTCCTGAAGGCGGCAATGGAGGGGGATATGTTGTTGCAGAAGGTACTCCTGAACAGGTTGCAAAAGTAGAAGCTTCCCATACCGGAAGGTACTTAAAGGCTATACTGTAGTGGTGGGACAGGTTCGTTGTACCGCCCTACGAAGCGGAGCAACGAACCTGTCCTACCTGTTACTCTATTATCTTTTCTTGCATTTTTCCAATTAGCTCTAAAACTTTTTCTTCAATATTATTAAGAACCTCAGTTTTTGGACAACCTTCAAATTCTATCATGTCCACAAAATCCCAGTTCATTTTATTTCTCTCGACTATTTCTTTTAATTCTTTTACAGCTCCACCTGACCATCCACAAGAGCCAAAATAAAGAGCTGCTTTTCCAGAAACTTTTTTTCTTCCTATTTCTTCTAGTGCTGCTGCTACTGGCGGGAACATCTTGTATTCATAGGTAGGCGCAGCAATTAATATACCTGCTGATCTGAAAACAGTAGCAAGTGTTTCACTTTCGCTTTCTAAAGGCATTTTAAGTTTATTTACTTTTATCCCTTCTCTTTCTAAAACTGTTTGAGCAAAAGCAATCGCTTTCTCAGTCATGCCATACATTGATCCCCACAATATGGAAATTTCTTTTTTCCCGGCTCCTTCTGAATATTGGCAATATCTTAAATAATCTTCAATTATTTTGTTTGGATTTTGTCTGTATATCGGTCCATGACCAGGAGCTATGATGTTTATATCAAGTTCTTTTGTCTTTTGAACCGACTTTCGTACCATAGGCACAAATGTAGCCATAACATTTGAAAAATATCTTATACCTTCCACTTCAAAGAAATCAACTTCTTTGGCCGTCAACTCATCATCAAAATAGTGTTCGTCTATTTTTCCGAAAGCTCCATACATATCACAGGAAAACAGGGTTTTTGTATTTGACTCATAAGTGAGCATAGTGTCGGGCCAATGCACATTTGGTGTTGGGTGGAAACTAAGCTTTTTTCCTTTACCCAAATCTAATGTGTCTCCTTCTTTAACAACTTTTATTCTATCTTCTTTGCCATAAAAGGAGGCTAACAATTTAGCCGCTTTATCTGAACATATTATCGTAAAATTATCATTAACCTTTTTAAAATTCTCAATCCATCCGGAATGATCCGGCTCCATATGGTTTACAATCAAATAATCTATTTCCTTAGGATTCACAGCAATTTCCTCAAGATTCTTATAAAGGGTTTCAGGTATTCCATCCCAACCTATTACACCATCTATAACAGCTGTTTTATCTCCTTTTACAATATAAGAATTTAATGTAACCCCATTAGCTAAATCCCACATACCTTCAAAGAGAATATTTTCAACATTCATTGATAACATGTATATTCCATCTGCTATTTCTATTTTTTTCATAATGAAGCCTCCTCGTGTATACTTATTTATATTAAATAACCAAATTTTTTGTCATAAATCAAAAAATTTCTCAATGTAGATTTCGAACATTCACGGCAACTGAAATAATCATTCTGCTCCTGCGAAATTTCCAATATCAAAATTTTTATAAGGACCAAGTCCATCATAATTTTAGCATTTATTACAGCAAAAATCTATATGGAGCAGGGGGGACAACAAACCAGTCCCTTTTACAGTTACTTTTTTAAGTTTAAATTGTAGTATTTTATATAGCATATATAAATACTATATTTAAGAAGGAGGAGCGTGTTAATGAATAAGAGACTGGTATTTGCCGGGCTGTTGGTATTTATGATGACATTGATTCCGGGCTGTGGAACAATAAAGGAAAATGCACTTAAAAATACTATACAAAAAAAACTGATAATTCAAAATATAAAAGTTGAAACACTCGATATGGGAGAACAACCTCTGATAAAAGAGGAGCTTCAAAGTATTACGAAAGAAACAAAAGAAAATGAAAAAAGTGATGACACCGGGTTTTATTACAAAAAGCCAGAGAAAAAACCATCAGCGGTTAAAATAGTTGTTTACAAAAAAGCAAGAATAATGGAATTATACGGAGATAATAATGTTATCGGAAGGTTTAAGATTGCACTTGGAGGAAATCCTGAAGGAGATAAGAATAAAGAAGGGGACGGAAAAACTCCTGAAGGTGAATACTATATTTGTACCAGAAATACTGAAAGCAATTTTTATCGCTTTTTGGGTTTAAGCTACCCAAACGTTGAAGATGCGCAAAGGGGCTTGGACAGTGGACTTATAAGCAGTAAAACCTTAAAGAGTATAAAGGCTAGTCAGGAATTGAAAAAGCAGCCGGCATGGAATACGCCTTTAGGTGGGGCGGTAGGCATACATGGAGGAGGAAATGCAAGCGACTGGACACTTGGATGTATTGCCCTCGAGAATAAGGCTGTAGACGTTATTTGGGAGTATGCAAAAATTAAAACTCCTGTCTTGATTTATGAATAAGCACAAGAAATAGATTCGTGTTAAATTTAAATGAAAATTATTAATCAATTTTCATTAATTAAGGAGGAGTTTTCTGAAGTTTGTAGAAAGATTTAATATAATACATAATAATATAGAAAAATATAGAAAATTATGTAATGTGTCAATGGTATGATTTTCTTCATTATATTATCTTATGGGGGAGGATATATACTGCTTTAGTCTTTGGCTCCTTAGTCAGAAAGGCTATTAACAGTATAAACTACTATGGAATGGTATTATAATATTAGAAAGAGGAGAAGAATTCAAAGGATTGCAATTACAATTTCTTTATTAGCGGGGCTTTTTATTGCATCAAGGTCTTTTTATTCTTCATACCAGAACAGAATTAATTCGGATTGCAATGCAGATTCTTTTCAGGACAAAAAAGAGGCAGGATATATAAAGCTTTCACCCATACCGACAGCAGCTGTTGCTGCTGTGAAGGAACCGGACGCTACAGAAACGGGTACTTCTGTACTTTTTACTTGTGCAGAGGCTGAGGCTGAATCGCAGCAAATGCCTGTAATAACTCCTGTACCGGAAGCTTTGATTGAAAAGGATTCACAGGATGAAACCATCAGGCTTGATGAAGCTGCAGCAAGAACTATAAAGCCTGCAACTCCGGATACTAAATCAACGGTGTCTCCAGCAACTGTTTTAAAACAACCTTCGCAGGAAGATACAACACCTTCACCTCAAAAGACTATACAGCCAGTCATAAAAAAGATTGATAGAGATGAATCAAATACTGAAAGTATTGCTCTTTGGTACAGGAACGAAGAAGCAGGTGCCAATACCAAGGTTGTCTACCCGGTTTTTAAAATTATCAACATGGGTAAGGAAACTGTAAAGCTTTCTGATATTGCAATCAGGTATTATTATACAAAAGAGGGCTCTGAGAATGAAACATACTGGTATGACTGGTTCACCAAATCGCAGACCTTGGTTCACGGAGAGTTTTCCAAACTTCCTGCTGCTAAAAATAATGCGGACCATTGTCTTGAGATTATGCTTAAGTCAAGCAAAGATACGCTTGGACCTGGTGAAAGTGCGGAAATCAAAATCGGTTTTGCCAAAAACGACTGGACGGAATATAATCAGCTGAATGATTATTCTTTTAACCCATCAACAAGGTATATTGATTGGAACCATGTCACGCTTTATGTTTCGGGCAGGCTTGTTTATGGAAAAGAACCTTAGTATGAATGGAAGTTAACAAGACAAATTTGAAACATTAACAAAAGCTCCGGGACATCGAGTCCCTCAGGTTTTCCCTCTTTCACTTTGTTCGAAAGAGGTTAATAAAAAACATACCCAGAGTTTAGACCTTGGGTATGTTGCGTCCGTAGAATATTTCCGCCATTTCTTTTTTCAGCTTCTGTTTAACCTTTTTCTTTTCACCGGACTGAAGATCTT
>JAAZCB010000030.1 GCA_012513545.1 Clostridiaceae bacterium | reverse complement strand
GATACATTTATTATCTATTATTATATGGTCTAAATAATCTAGTGAAGGATCAAGTAGTTTTATTAATTCATCCATAGTAGTTGTCTCTCCCAATATGTTGTTAACAATATTATACATTAATTAAATGAAGAATTCAACTAAAGTGGAAAGAACCAATTTAAGGGTTACATTATCTGTTATAATTTATTATTAAATTCTCTGCAAACCCTTATAAATACTAACTTTTCTGTAAGTGAGCTTTCCCTTATGTTTTCCCCTTGTGTTATATCGTTACACAAGGCTTTACGAACCCTCGTAAGGGCAAAAACAAGGGAAGCAAAATCACATAACAAATTATAACATTTGAGAATTATATATTACGGATTGATTGTAGCAAGGCAGAGGAAGGTTTGAAAACTACTCCCTGCTCACAAAATTCGCTTAATGCCTTAGCAATAGATGAGCCATTAGAATATGCAAGACTTGCTTTGGATGGCAAAATGCAGGCATGTGGTGGATGCGATTGATAGTTTAGAGGTATAATAAAAAGTTCCTTGGTTTATATTTCCAAGGAACTTTTTTTAAGAAATTGATTTTTATAATTCGATTAATATCTTTCGTTGATCTGGTGTAATAGTAGACTAAATCTTTCTAGCCGTTCAAGCACTGTTGTTTTATGCCAAATGTGCTACAATGAAATTGATAGCAAAACAGCAAAAAAAATAAATTGTCCAAAAAACCAATTTCTATTCGTATATATTAAAAATATGTATCGAAAACAGGAGGCAATAAAATGCAGTTGCTGAAGAATCATGAGGACGAGATTGCCTTTGAATATTTATATAAGAACTATGTAAATTTAATGCTCTATACAGCAAATTCAATTTTGAACAATTATGCCAACAGTGAAGATGCTGTGCAGTTAGCGTTTGTACGCATTGCGAAGCATTTTGATTCAGTCGAAAAAAGCATTTGTCCAAAAACAGCCAATCAATTCGTAATTATAGTAAGAAACATTGCAATTGATATATACAGAAAAAGACATCGTGAAGCTACCTTAGAATTTATAGAAGAATTGTGCGGATATGAAACACAAGCGGCATATGAAACTGATTTTGATACTGCAATGGCACAGCTACCACAGCAACAACGAGATATTCTGTATCTTTATCATATCTACGGACTAAATGTTAAAGAGATATCAAAGCTGCTAGGTATAAGCAAAGCAGCGGCATACAAACGTATTGAACGCGCAGCAAAACAGCTTAAGGAAATATATGAGGAGGATTACTGATGAATGATGAAAGAATGAAAAAAGCTCTTTTGAATTCATTTGAGCAAGAATGTGATATGATTGACCGCATGGAAGTTCCAGAATATCAAACCTCTGAAAAATTCCAATCCAAAATGAACAAAATTCTGCAAAAATCCCACAAGGTCAAAAAAGTAACCGGCAGATTTGCAGCGGCTTGTGCAATGATTTTTTTCGTACTTGGTACACTTGCGAGCTTCACTACCTATGCAGCATCACCTGCATTGCGCTCGTTTATTATCTCCATTTTTGATGGAGAATCCAAAATTTCAATAACCGATAACGAAAAATCTCCCGAATACATTTTTACTCGCTACTTACCAACTTCAATTCCAGAGGGTTATGAAGCAAGAGAAATACCGAGCGTAACAAATAATTCGCTAATGGTAAGTTATGTAAAGGAAGAAAATCAGATTTTTTTCGGTCAGTACATTAAATCAATCTACAAACAAGTAGATATGGGCATGGAAAAATTTGAATATTACACAGATGAAAGCGGGCAGGAATATGTAATTACGGGGTATGATAAAGAATATACGGTTATATGGGACAACGGCGACTATGTGCTTCATATATTCAGCACCTTAAGTAAGGAAGAAACCATCGAAATTTGTCTTTCGGTAAAGCCAATTAACGAATAAGTTATTATTTGTGTATTCACAGAAAGGATTGCTATTATGAAAAAAACGATTTTAATTTTACTTGCGTTGATTACAATTGTAT
>JAAZCB010000029.1 GCA_012513545.1 Clostridiaceae bacterium | reverse complement strand
TGCTACTGAAAAATGATTACTATTGAGAAAAGTTGTCTTTTTTTGGTTTTTAGCAGAAACATTATTCTCATGGCCTCATTTTTTCATTTCTACTTTACAGACCCTTAACGGGTAACCCGAAATAAATTATACTGTCCGATAACTTCCCATGAGCATTTTGGTGAGTTGGCTGTTTACCTCTCCTTTCCCCTACATTTGATGCCTGTCATTTCAAACTCACATTCATCAAAAGTTCTTTACACATTATCCTTTTGATATGCCTATGATTATTTTTTCTCTTACTCATAATACACAGGCTATCATTGGTATTTTTTTATACTTTCAAAGGTGTTCATAGCTATGGAATAATCCATTGAATTATAGTCTCTGTCTATCCTTTCACCTTTTTCTGTCGCCTTTCTCTGATGCACATGCATGCATTGTTCAAGTCTTAGTATATCGTAAACTTTCACCTCATGGTTTCCCTCCATTTCCTGCAAAAATACAGTATGGTACGGGTTATTTCTAAAGTTATAACCCGCCAGAGCATCGGCAGCCAGTATCCAGCCTTCCATGACCAAGTCTCTGGCTTTTTGGAGCACAGTAACCGAATCGCCCTTAAAATAGCGAACACAATATCCCTGAGAAGACAATTCCTCGTATATATTTTGATTATTTGTCACTGCTATGATCTTCATTTTACTATTTAACCTCAAAAAGTGTTTGATCCTCGATCTCCGTTGTCAGTGCCTTGAGAGCAGTCTCTATTATCTTCCTTCTCTCCTTGTCCTCAGCTTCTTTCGGCAAATCCGGTCTTCCCACCGGATGAGGAATAGAAACTGCAGGTACCACTCTGTTGGCTCCTACCGACAAGGATATGGGTGTAACGGTGCATATGTGCACAATGGGAATCCCCGCGGCATCAATATGCTTGGCAATCGTTGCTCCGCAACGAGTACAGGTCCCTCAGGTAGATGTCAATATAACACCGTCTATCTGATCCTTTTTCAATTCCTGCGCTATGGCATCTCCGAAATCAGCTGCCTGGTCCGTTCCCATGCCGTTTCCCACCGTAACAAATGTATTGTCATACAGTTTGCCGATGACTCCTTCCTTCTCCATATCGAACAAGATGTCTACCGGCAGGATTCGGTTCCCGTTTTCATTGCCGTATGTGGGATCATATCCTCCGTGAACTACCTGCCCTTTGGTAACTCCCTTGCCACAGTAATCGTCTTCCAGAGAATATTTCCTAAACTTAGTACAATTACATGCCTCCAAATGATCCGGATTTCCCAAAGGCACCATGCCGCCACTGGTCATAATTACAATAGTCGCTTTTGACAGCTCTTTTACTGCCGGACTTGGTTCGAATTTCTCGAATACGGGCATAGGAAGCTCTGTTTCAAAAGACTCGCCATTGATCTTTTTCAGCAACATATTTATGCTTCTTTCTGCACCCATCTCTTCCAGAAAATAATTTTTTCTGATCCCTCTCATGGCATATCCTTCGCTTGCCGAATCCTTTATCTCTTCTCCCGTCGCCATTTTTTTAACCAGGTGAGCCATACTTTCGACAGCCTTTCTCATCCCTCTGGCATTATTGTCGGTATAAACTATGTATCCGTATTTATGGTACAATTCTATCCCGGGATTTTCTTCGAACATTCCGGATACCGCATTCACTCCCGCTTCATACGCCGCTTCGCAGGCTCCTCCGCAGGCCATGCCGTATCTTCCCGCATTGAATGCCGGTCCCGCGACCAAAAGATCGACATTGTATTTTTTTAATGTATCAGCTACCTGTTTTTTTGTCTGCTCCAAGTTTTCAACGAAATAATTGTCTCCACATATAATAGTAGCCACTATTTGTATATCATCGCCCAGTGCCGCCTTAAGCGCCATTCCCGGACCTACTATTCCTTCTCTCACTTCCAACGGATAATAGGCTTCCGCTTCCCCACCGATCTGTCCGAAGAACTGATTTATATAATGTACTATTCGCATTTTTGCCACCCTCCTCTAATATACATACGAACTCATTTTTGAGCCGCCCAACGCATTCACAGAACCCGTTATCGCCGAAAGTGATACTCTCATTGTACCGTCTTTTTGAATGCTGGTTTCCGCTCCGCCCGAAAGTAATTTCACCTGTTCGGGATGTCCTATTACCTTTTCCATTACCGGAAGAATAATATACTCATTGCAGTCGCCCACATTGATAACCGCGTCTGCTTCAGGTGTGGTATCTGTCAGTGGTTCCTCCACTCCATCGGGACCGGTGATAATTACCGTCTTTATACCGTGTTTTTCACATTCACGACAAATCATCATTATATCAGCCTCTGGATTTCCGCCACCCTCTTCAGGCATTACTACTCCGTCCAAATCTAGCAATCTTGCCATTTTGGTAGCAGATTGACAGCATCTTCTTTTATCGGCAAGTCCCGGATAAGTGGGTACAACTATGAGACCTTTGAAGTCTAGGTCTTTCCCGTGATGGCGATACATCTCTTCAATCAGCGGGTTATTTTGATGGTCATAAGTCGTATGCTTATCTCCGGCAACTACGCAGTTTCCGTTGACCAGCGCGCCGTCCAACACTTCATTGGGGTGCATATACGTAGGATGCAATCTCTTGGCATCGATTCCATAGAGATAGTTGTCGTGGAGAAGACCCTGCGCCATTATTAAATACATTATGGCCACCGCGGGCAGCTTCTTCCCAGTATCTTTCAACTCATATGTCTCTACATAGTCCGCAGGTATTTCTTTTGCCGCTTTGGCAATGAAATACGCCGCTTTGACTCCGGCAATCCTGATAGCTTCTTCATGATCTGCGGGAGCAATATCATCAACCGCATCTGCGGTTATAACGATATTGTTTAGCTCCGAGAATCTTGTATACCGGGCTCCGGGACCGCTCATATCAATGATTCCTTCTTGAAATCCCACTATCGTTCCTGCAGTTACTACACTGCATCCTCTGAGCACTTTGGTGGCTCCGTCTCCGCATCCTTCGAATTTTCCGAAAAACCCGGGGAAGGCGCCTTCATTATTATCCGCCTTTATCCTGGGCTCGATAACATCCTTGACCGGAATAATTCTTACCGAATCCCCGGGTTTGGCAATATCCACACTTATACTTTTGAATATGGGATTATAAAGATATTCAATGAGCATATCTTTATTAATATTCAATTTTCCGTTTTCTATTTTTGTTTCAGAACCAAAGCAAACATCCTTGATTTGGATTATTTCCAGGTTCAGACTCATGTCCCTCATGCTTTGTTGCCTCCTCATGCATTTTTTAGAATATGGGAAATATCAGTTTGCGATATTTCTGTATGTTTCAAGAAAAATATCTTAAGAACAGATATATATTTATATAGCAAAAGTAATGCCACATTTTTAGAACTTATCTAATCCATGTATTTTCAACATTTAGGGAGTTTAGAAATAAGTTTTTCACGAACTCAAAAAAAAACAGTGCATTTTTGATTCGTACTAAATCATTTTTGCCCATTGCACTGTTTTTTCTGTTCGATCCACTCTGTATTTTACAGAAGTTCTCTTAATCCATATTTTCTCAGCTTCCTGTTTAAAGTGGAACGTGACATCCTCAGTGCCTTTTCCATCTGTGCTGTCGTCTTATATTCATTGATGCTTTGAACCAGTATTTCTTTTTCAACGCTTTCAATCATTTCATCGAATGAAGGTTCTTCTTCCTCCAGTTCGGAAATCTCGGTCATTTCTTTACTGAAAAACAGCTGTCTGACATTACTCTCTTTGATTATATCTCCAGCAGTAACCAGCACCAGCCGCTCAATAATGTTCTCCAGCTCCCTTACATTCCCCGGCCAATTGTAATTTTGCAGCAGGTTAAGCGCATTCAACGATATCTGTTTGTCCATATTATATTTTTCATTGGATTTAGATAGTAAAATATTAACAAGTTCCACTATGTCTTTCTTGCGCCCGCGAAGGGGTGGTATCTGAATAGGGAATACTTTGAGTCTGTAGTATAGATCGGCTCTAAATTCTCCGCTGTTTACTTTTTCTATCAGGTTTTGATTGGTGGCGGCAATTATCTGCACATCCAGTTTGATAGGACAATCCCCCCCGACTCTCATTATTTCGTTTTCCTGCAAAGCTCGCAAAAGCTTCACCTGAAAGCTCGGTGAAATCTCACCTATTTCATCTAAAAACAGAACTCCTCCGTCTGCCAATTCGAAAAATCCTTTTTTCCCCGATTTATCAGCTCCGGTAAATGCTCCTCCTTCATATCCGAATAACTCCGACTCCAAAAGAGTTTCTGGGATGGCTCCGCAGTTAACTGCAAGGAACGGTTTTCCTTTACGTTTACTGTTCCTGTAGATCAATTTAGCTATTACTTCTTTTCCTACTCCCGTTTCACCTTCTATCAACACCCTTGAATCAAAGCCCGCAGCGGTCAGCGCCAGATCCACCACCCGCCTCATTTACGAAGTTTCTGCCACAATGCCGGCACCCTTTGTCACCTGAGCTCTCATATATTGAAGCTCTCTTTCATATTCGCTGTTTTTTTGTCTGCTCTCCTTGAGTTCTCGTTTGATTATTTCCAGCTCGTTGATTTCCCTTTCACAACAAACAACCATTTTTACCTGTCCGTCTTCAATATGCGGAATGGCCGTAGTGAGAAGATCCGTCTCCTCATGCTGAAACATACTAATGGGTTTTTTCCCCTTTATGACTTTCAGAGCTATGGAATCTTCGTATATTCCCTCCCTAATAAGCTGCTCCATGTTTTTCCCGATGATGTCATCACGCTTTTGCGTACCCAATCCCCTTTTGTTGGTCTCTATTACAGTTCCCTTGCTATCCGTGATGAAAATTCCGTCATCAATACATTCTATCAATGCTTTAGCAAAAGCTCTTGTTTCTTCTGAAAGATTATTCGGGTCAATCTTTATTTTTCCCTTATTATCAGACATTATAACAACTCCATTCTTTAATATGGTACTGATAATCTGCGATCAATGCCCTAAATAATCCCTCAATTCTTCCGGTGACTTCCCATGGATCCCTAGTTTTTCGGTCGTCCTCCCGGTTTTGCGCGGGTCTTGATTAATGATTATGGCGCCTATTTCAATAAATGCATCTATTATTGGTGTTTCTATATTTAACATCTTAGCAATATCAGACCATGCAATCAAGCCAAAAGGAATATCTTCTGTAAAGTATCTGTTTTTTAAGCTAGTAGGCCCTTTGATAAATTCCAATGTTTGACATCCGTTCACCTCTTCCCAAATACTTCGGGATTCTCTTCCCTCTGCCAGTTCATCGGCCACCGTCATCAGCTCATATCCCAGGTACTTGACGATTCTGCCTCGTTCCTCATCCATCCGTTCCATAACTTTTGCTACCGTAGGAGTGATTCCTTCTTCATACAAATAAAATTCTCCTTTTGATCTTTCAATACGACCGGCATTCATTATACAACCGGGTATATGAAGGCACGGATTGAGACTGTGAAGCCCGCAATCAAGCACATCTGCACACGGTATGAACTCATCATAGTACTTCCCCAGAACATCCATAGCTTCATCCCTACGTGTAGCCGGAAGCACTCCCACTTTAATACAATAATTTCTGGCAAAAACGTATACTCTCCCTGGCTCTGTAAGTCTGGCATCATAATTCAGTGTGCTGCTCTCACATATAAGCACATCGGCTTTGACACCTTTTTCCGCAAATTTTTTTTTGAAAACCAGCGAACCTAAATTGCCTGGCGTCAGCATTATTATCTGCCCGTCCTCAACATGGTCTGCCAATAATTCAGCATAGATTTCATGTGTAAATGCGGGAAGTGGCAGAAATATGACCTCTGCACCGGCAACAGCTTCGCTTATGTCCGAGGTTACACAGTCGATATGCGCCAGCCCTTCACTTGCCTCTCCCTCAATTAAAATTTCCTTTGTCTCATAAACCTTCCGGATATTTTTTATGTATTGTTCACTTTCAAACAGGTGAACAGAATGGCCTCTCAAGGTCAGATCTGCAGCCATGGCATGAGAACCGTTTCCTCCTCCTAGAACAGCTACGTGTGTCATTTTTGATTCCTCCTCACGATATTGTTTTGATTGTACTCATTCTGATTACGAACAATCGCCAATCAAGAATCATTTGATTATGTTTGTATCAAAGGGTTTATATGGCATATCATGCGTCTGCGCTATATCCTTATGTACGATATGTCCGTCATAAAAACTCATTCCTCTGCACAGCACTTTGTCCTCTTCACATGCTTTTTTCAGCCCCTTATTAGCGACTGCCGATACGAAGGGATAAATCGTCTGGCAAAAAGCTTCCGATGATGTTGCCGGAACCAACGCCGGCATATTATCAACTCCATAGTGAACCACGCCCTCTTCGATATATGTAGGATCGCTTATGGTTGTGTATCTGCTGGTTTCAATAATGCCGGTGCCTACTATGTCTATTATCACCGAACCCTTTTTCATAGTCTTGACCATATCACGGCTTACAACAGGAATTTCCATCCCCGGATAGGGATATATGGTGTTGATTAAAACATCGCAGTCCTGCACCATTTCCTCCAAAATGTTTTTGTCGAAAATGACAAGTTGGCTTTTGCTCAAAAGAGGTCGGAGATACTGCAATCTATCGTATAACATTTCAAACACCGTTACCTCCGCTCCTAATGCCTCTACGACCTGTGCCGCAGCAAAACCAGCGTTGCCTCCTCCTAAGATTATATATTTTGGCTTTTTCACACCGGTGATTGCTGCCGGACAAACACCGCTGCCACCGAATGGTTTCTGACACAGCTGTGCTGCGACTATGGCCGTTAGCCTTCCCGCAATCTCACTCATGGGTTTCATGACAGGTCTACTCCCGTCATCCTGCTGGAGCAGTTCATAGGAAATACCCGTAGCTTTTGACATTATCATCTTATTAGTAATCGTAAAATCCGGTTCATTTTCGCCCAGATGAAAAAAGCAGAATATTATCTGTCCCTCTTTCATAGGCGCATCGTATTCTCCTTCAATATAATCCTTAAATTTGATTACCATTTCCGATCCATTATAAACATCATTTGCAGTCTCTACGATATCCGCTCCCGCTTTTATATACTCCTCATCCGCAACATCTGCCGCTGCAGCCAGCCCTTTTTGTATGAGAACCTTATATCCCTGCTCTGTGAGCAACTTTACATATCTTGGGGTCAACCCCACTCTGGTCTCCAAATCCTTTATTTCTTTCGGAACTCCGATAATCATAACTGCACCTCCTTAACAGTAATAAGATAAATTAAACTAAACGTTACTTGACAATGAAATGCAAAACACATGCCAATATGATAAAATAAATTTATCGGTACATTCATCCTAAACGGCGCAGAGTATTTTTCTGCCGACAAAATAAAAAAGGGAGTAAAAATGGAAAATCAACCACTTAACATTAAAGAACCACGAGATATTACTATTTCTTACTTTAAAAACTCTTCTAAAAAAGCTCAGACCTTAACAGACGGGGAATGTAAAGAAGCTCTGGGTGAAATAGTGGATCATTTTCAACAGATCCTAGATTGCCTCTATGATTATGTCTTTGTTATGGATTCCGATGGGACTATCGTCATGGTCAATAAAGCCGTTATGCAAACGGATTTTCACAGAGAAAATATTATCGGGACCAACATCGCTGAATTAGTAAGACAGCGTTATTCAAGAAAATCCCTCTTCGAAAAGGTACTGGAAAGCAATAAGCCCGAGGGTTACATCTTTCTGGAAGAGGAAGGACATGAAGTATTGTCATGGGGTGTGCCCCATTTGGATGGTAAAGATTTAAAATTTGTCGCTGTTACCGAATGGGATATAGAAAATCTGATTCAAATGCGAAAGAGATTGTCTGACAACAATCCCTCTCATCTGAGAACATCAGCTTTCATATACTCAGGCAAAGAGGAAGATGAGATAATAACTGCCAGCCCTCTGATGCACGAAACTCTGAAAATTGCGGGAAGGTTCGCCCGCTCCGATTCAAATATCCTGATCCAGGGAGAATCAGGTACGGGCAAGGAATTGATAATGAAATACATCTATAATAACGGGCCCAGGACAGGAGGACCTCTTGTAAAAGTAAACTGCGGCGCCATACCCGAAAACCTTTTGGAATCGGAATTGTTCGGTTATGAAAAAGGCTCCTTCACCGACTCCGGCAACAAAAGTAAAGCCGGGTATTTCGAAATGGCCAACCACGGCACTCTGTTTTTAGATGAGGTAGCGGAACTACCGTTGACTGCTCAAACCAAACTGCTACGAGTTCTGCAGGAAAAAGAGATTCACCCCGTAGGAGCCTCTGCCTCCAAACCTGTGGACGTCCATGTGATCGCCGCAACAAACTATGATTTGAAAAAAGCTGTAGAAAAGAAAGCATTTCGGCAAGACCTTTATTTCAGGCTTCAAACTCTTCCCTTGCAGATCCCCCCTCTGCGAAACCGCAAAGAAGACATCCCTATTCTAGCAAAGCATTTTGCCAAAGTGACCAACAAAAAATATAACAGAGAATGCCAAATCGCTTCCAAGGATCTGGATCTGTTTCTGAATTATTTATGGCCCGGCAATGTAAGAGAGCTCCAGAATATCATAGAGCGCGCATTCCTCATAACTCCGCAAAACCTCATTCCCAGACATCTATGGGTATCTCTTTTGAATATAAGTACCTTAAATATCCCTTCTGACAGCGAGTTGTCTCTAAAAGAAATAATGGACGAATACGAAAAGAAAATATTGCTCTCCATGCTTCCCAAGTATGAAAATTCCCGTCAGTTTGCAGAACTTCTGGGAACCGACAAATCTACCATCAACAGAAAATTTGCAAAGCACGGTATCAAACCTAACTTCGGTGCCAATTCTGGCTAAATCTGATTAGTTGGCTCATTTTCGGGCCAAGAAAATCAGGCTATTCATAAAATTATGTTATTTATCAAAAGAGTTTTTCGTCTGCTTTAAACTTTTTTTGTATGCTATAAATCCACACAATGAGCCAATAATATTCAAATCGCTTTACATTTGAGATTTTGGCATATAAATTGCTTTTAATACTATTGTCTGATTATGTGGCGAGATCCACATCCCAATTTACGATTTTACGTATTTTGTGATTTCTCGCCTTATATCCGCATTCATTATTCACAAAGTGGATAAGCAGTAGCTATCATCAATTATTTTATTCTCAATATTTTTTGGAGGTGTAAAATGGCAAAAAATAGCAGCCCACTTATGGGTGACAATAGTAAAATCATCCCTCGCGACATAAAACTGTATACCATGGTATTCTTGATTTTCAGTTTTCTCTGCGGAGGCGCATTTGGGATAGAGGAAATGATATCCGCATCCGGCCCGGGACTTACTCTTTTACTATTAATTATACTCCCGTTTCTCTGGGCAATACCACAGGCATTCACTGCAGCCGAATTGGGTTCCGCAATCCCCTATACCGGAGGTTTCTACAAATGGAACCAGGTAGCTCTAGGAGAATTTTGGGGATTTACCGCAGGATGGTGCCGTTCACTTGCACAGTATGCCGAGATGTCGGTATACGTAGTATTGGCAGTAAATTATCTTGGCTATATGCTTCCTCTCTCCGGAGTTGAGTCATATATCATAAAAGCTACAATTATATTATTCTTCACTTTCCTCAATCTGAGAGGAATCAAAGAAGTTGGCTGGGCAAGTACAATATTATCGCTGATTGTACTTGCTGCTTTTGCTTTCGTTACCATAGTCGGTTTTGCCAACTGGAACACCAACCCATTTGAACCTGTGTACAATCCCGATGAAGGTTTTGTTTGGAGTTTGTCGGGTGCGCTCGCTATAGGAATGTGGATGTTCTCCGGATATACTTCAGTATCAACGCTTGCCGGAGACGTTAAGGATAAGTCGATCGTATACAAAGGTCTGCTTATTGGGCTTCCTATTATCGCCCTCACCTACATTCTTCCAACAATGGCAGGTGTAGCTGCCACAGGTGAAGGCAGCTGGGCAGAATGGGGTTCCGACAGCATCAACTACGGAACAGTTGCCGGAATGGCCGGAGCAGGCTTTGCAACCGCCTTCGTTGTTGTTGCAATTGTAGGTAACGCTTCCTGCTTCAATACTTGTATGATTTCGTTATCGAGAGGATTCTATGCGATATGCGAAGACAATCTGGGACCCAATATCATGGTTAAAGTCAGCAAAAAAAGAGGTATCCCTTACATATCTGTTATATCCGTAGCTATAGTCGCACTTCTCGGCTGTACATTCGATTTCAGCACGATTATCACAGTAACTGTTACACTGCTTATGGTAGACTACGTTCTTATCTGGATTTCAGTGGTTGTTATGAGGATAAAAAATCCCGATATGAATAGACCGTTCAAAATTCCTTTCAATACTAAGGGCGTGATAGCTTTCGTATCGCCCGGGATCATTATTGCACTTATTGCACTTTTGATAAATGGTGCTGATTACTTTTTCGGCGGTATGATAGGTTTTGCTCTGATTCCCGTGTTGTATATTTATTTTAAACGAACTCACGGAGGTCTGACAAAGCTCTATCCCGATCGTTATCCAATCAATCCAAAAACCAAACTTGCCTACGGGGATTTGACCAGATTTACAAAAATATTTGCTTTACTCACAACACTGAGTTTTGTCGCATGCTTCTTCATGCCTTTCTATGAAGGCTCATGGGGCCCCGAATATTATATGGATACTTACGGCGCAGAAAATGCTTATAATATAATAATCAGCGGTATCAAATATGTCACTATTATATATGCGGTAATCACCGTAATACTCGGAATACTGGCAAAGAAATTCGACAACAAATCAATGAGACCAGAAGGAATCGCCAATTCCTAAGCACAGCCGTCAATCCTAATAATCTTTTAAAAAGGAGCATGTACCGCATGCTCCTCAGACTGTAGACAAAAGCTCGGCCTCAATTTGAGGTTCCGGGCTTTTTCTATTCATATATATTTTTTTGTTTTGATAGTCGCATATGTCTATTTGTCTTACTGCTTCTCCGATCGTCTTTTGCTGTGAACACATCACTTCTACTTCTCTGAGATGTATTATGATCTGCTCGACTGTGAACTTTTTTCTTCTCATGGCCATACTCCGTTAAATCATTTTATTTTATCGCTTTCCTATTCAAAAACTGATAGGATTTTTGGGGATCAGAACAGTGCTATCAATTTGGTATAGTGTGATGTTATCAGAACTCAATATAAGGTATTATTTGTTTTCTAAAATTCAATGCATTACAATCATCTCCGTGATAAATAAAATCTTTTCCTTTGAAGTAAGAACGATATAATGAATATACTTTTTCGGTTATGTTAAAATCATTTGGTATATCATTTCTATCATAATAATATTCACTGATCCATTTAGGAATTTCTTTGCTGCAATAAAGGTACTCCTCAATTTTGCTTTTGTTTAAACTTCCGTTCATAAATACATCATAGTTATCATTACCTCTGTACTTTAATGCCAATCCCCACGGCACAAATAATAATTTAGCTACACTCAAATCTTTGTCATTCGGAGGGAAATTTTGCAGTTTCTGAGCAATTACTTTCATTTTTTTTATGAATTTGTTGGTTTCCCTTACCGTTAAAGAATTATAACTAATTGCGACTTTACAAATTTCATTGACTATATTAGTACTACTGATATTAAATTTTAATTCTTCATTGATGTACTTCTCATAGCTTGCACGATTTATAGTAAATATTGCATCAAAAAATCTCTGCAAATACAAATCCGAATCAAAATGTTCGCCATACAGTTTTTTTATTGTACATCCTAATTGTTTCAAGTCTGAGGAAAGGATTATACACAAATTATTACCACTATAGAAATGCTTGATTTCTTCTAACAACTGCACTACATTTGTAGGTTTACATCTATCTAATTCATCAATTATAATTACAACTTTTTTGCACTTTCTTCTTTTGACTATCTTATTTATTGTTTCTTCAAAAGTTTTTTTAATTTTATCTACACTTATTTCATCATCTTTCGATGGTAAAAAATCGTTTGCGTTAAATAACCCTGCAGTACTCAATTTTATAACGACATTACTCAACTTATTGATGCAATCTGTATAAAATTCCCTTTCATTTTGATCAATACCACAAATCTCATTTATTATACTACTTAATATCGCCATTGGCGGTTTCTTCATCAATTCTTTTTCCCACGCATTATAATAATAAACCAACATATCGTCTTGGTTTATATCCTTGAAATCATCTCCTGCAAGCACCTCATGATGTTTTACCACATACATAAACTGATATATAAAAACTGTCTTTCCAGAACCCCATTCCCCATTTATTGCATATGTGTTAAATTCAACTGAATCTTTTACATAATCTATTAAATTCAAAATATACGCATTCCTTTTAAAGTAATCTTTCTCTATTGTTCTCTTAATATTCTCGTCGCTACAATCAAACTCAATCATCATTCAAATCCTTTCGCATAAGTTGTTACATCTTTATCCTTCGAGGAGGTTCGTTAACTTTCTCTTTTCGCCTTTAATATTCTGGCATCCTTCCTTATTATCAATCCATTTTTCTAATCATTCCCATAGTGTCTTAAAAAAAGAACGTTTTAGCCTTTATGAGGTTCAATTTTTGCAATCTGAGCCTTGGGGTTTGTGGTTATACTTTTTACATCAAATCTCTCTTAATTGAAAATTTTTCTCGCCCTAAAGGTTTTACTTCTCATCATCAAATGTTTCCTCTAGCAATTCATTAAGTTTTCCATTTTTTACTGCAGGTCTGGTATCGACACACTTAAAATTCTTACGATCAATTGTGTTTCCTGTATCAAAACTGAAAATATAGTTCGTTGCAATATGATATATAATATCGCTTGGTGCAAGTCCGTACAGCTGATTTTCAAGGATATGTTTTAATCGTTTTTCGTTATCAGGTATTTTTCCTTTCATGACCGGATTATTAAACAGGCGTTTTACCAATTCTGTAATATAAAGTCCGGATTTCATGAATAAATCAATAAATGTCCTATCTGGGTCTTCAAAAATATGTGGATCCTCTTCCTCTAATTTATCTACCATCATTTTTACGACTTGTTTCGGTGTGTAAATCTGATTAGTTTCCTGTGGGGGGATATAGTTAAAAACATCTTCTTCATGTGATTCATCAAAATAATCTGCGAGGCGTTCTCTTATATTCAAAAATTCTTGAATGGACTCATCGAACACTATTTCGTTAAACAAGCCTCCTTTAAAATATTTTTCTTCCCCGGTCTCTTCATCGAT
>JAAZCB010000253.1 GCA_012513545.1 Clostridiaceae bacterium | reverse complement strand
TATTCCAATCGGAAGTTTTATGGTGTGTCCGATAATTGATGCCAGGAACAATCAGGTATATACTGCTTTATATCAGGGAAAAGGCAGTTTAAGGGAGAGAGTTACAGAATACTTGGGGATACCCGTTGCAGATTTGGTAAGAGAAATAAGAGAAAGGAAGGAAAAGGTTGTTTTTGCCGGGGATGCAGTTGATATTCACAGCCGGTATTTAATAGACGAGCTTGGAGAGTTATGTACATTTGCGCCAGGCAATCTTTGCCTTCCGAGAGCATCCTCTGTTGCACATCTGGGATATGCAAAAGCAAGTCAAGGTTTATTACAGTCAAGCTTTGAACTGGTTCCTTTCTACTTGAGAAAATCTCAGGCTGAAAGGGAATATGAGCAGAAGCTTTGCAATAATTCCTGCGGAGCCGATCAGTCCGCAATACATAAATGCTCGTCCGGACAGCCGGGGTGACAGATATGAGCGATGAAAATATTGTAATTTCCAGGATGACTGTAGATGACCTTGATGACGTAATGGTGCTTGAAAGATTAAGTTTTACAATTCCCTGGTCCAGGGAAGCGTTCATAGAAGAAATAACTAAGAACATGTTTGCAATATATATTTCTGCAAAAGTCGGCAAGGTTGCTGTCGGATATGCAGGCATGTGGAAGGTGTGCGATGAGGGACATATTACAAATGTTGCCGTTCATCCTGAATTCAGAAGAAAAGGTATAGGGGCAAAGCTTATAGAAGAGTTGATTTCACTTGCAAGAAAGGAAAACATAGTGAGAATGACTCTTGAAGTAAGAAAAGGAAATATCCCTGCAAAAGAATTGTATTCCAAATATGGTTTTAAGGTTGAAGGCTTAAGGAAGGGATATTATACCGACAATGGAGAAGACGCTGTAATTATGTGGAAGGACAATATTTTAGTTTAGTGCTTATTTTATAGAAGGCCGTCTCAAATAAAATTATGTAAAATTAATATTAAGCATAAATAAAAAAGGATTTTATTACATGCAGGTAGAATATATATATAATAATTTTAAGTCTTAAGGATATATGATTTGTGAAAACAATGTATGTTTTAGCTTTTTCACAGGACATATATATCTGCAATATCTTATTATGAGGTCTACCGAAGCTTCGTTTGAAGCATTTTTCTATCTAAGAAGTTGTTTTAAGGGGGAAAGAATATGCCACGTATAAAAAGTTTACCTGAAAAAATGTTAAGAAAAGAATGTAATCCGGATTCCTTTAAATTTAAGGATACTTCTGAACTTGAACCCCTTGAGGATATAATAGGACAGGAACGGGCCGTCAAAGCCATGGAATTCGGACTCAAGATAAAGACACGGGGGTATAACATTTTTATGTGTGGTATGACCGGAACCGGTAAAACCAGTTATGCCTATAACTATATAAAAAAGATAGCCAAGAAGGCGAAGGTGCCTGATGACTGGTGTTATGTATATAACTTTGACAATCCTAACCAGCCTAA
Source organism: Clostridiaceae bacterium (assembly GCA_012513545.1). The sequence continues at coordinate 4,454 of JAAZCB010000253.1, read as the reverse complement.
AGCAATAAATCTTCCGGTAGGACTCAGGAAAATATTCCAGAAAGATATGGAAGAATTTGTTAAAGTGCTTCAGCTTGAGATAACCAGGGCTTTCGATAGTGAAGATTATGAAAGGGAAAAAACAACTATTGTAAAGGAATACCAGACCAAGCGGACTGAGCTTCTGGAAAGACTTAATGACGATGCTGAAAAGCAGGGATTCAAAGTAAAAACTACAAATTCAGGAATATATTTTCTTCCGGTTGTTGAAGGTAAGACAATAACAGAGGAGGAGTACGGCGATCTTGATGAGAAGATTAAACACCAGATAAATGAAAAATCGAATGTTATGCAGCTTGAGACTCTTGATATAATAAAAAAAATCAAGTCCATTGAGAAGGAAGCAGAAGAAAGGGTTGAAGAATGGGAAAACAAGATTGCCTTATTTGCAGTAGGAATGCATATAAATGATTTAAAGGAAAAATACAGGGATTACAAAAAGATAACTGAGTATCTTGAAAAGGTTCAGGAGGACATACTAAAAAATCTGGACGGTTTCAGGGAAGAAGAATACACCGAAGAGCAGCAGCAGTTGGTAATACCCTGGCTGAGAAGTGCGGAAGAGTCGTCTACAGACAAATACAAGGTTAATCTTCTTATTGACAACAGCAAGAGTAAAGGTGCGCCTGTGATAGTAGACTACAATCCTTCATATTACAATCTTCTCGGTAAGCTGGAGTATGAAAATGAGTTTGGTACAATGACCACAGATTTTTCCATGATAAAGGGTGGCCTTTTTCACCAGGCGAACGGTGGTTATCTGATACTTCAGGCTAAGGATGTGCTTAATAATGTTCAGTCGTGGGAAGCATTGAAAAGAGTAATCAGAACACGGCAAATAACAATAGAAAACATGAAGGAGCAGATGGGGCTTGTTGCTGTATCAGCACTAAAGCCTGAACCCATTCCGAGTGATATCAAGGTCATACTTGTAGGTAGTGAATATCTTTACCAGGCTCTCTATGAATATGATGAAGACTTTAAGAAGCTGTTCAAAATTAAAGTTGATTTTGACGCTGAAATGGAGAGAAATAAGGAAAATACAAAAAAACTTGCAAGGTTTATAAACTCCTTCTGCAGGAGGGAGAATACTCTTCATTTCGACAGGACAGGTGTAGCAAAGGTTGTTGAGTATAGTTCGAGGCTGGTTGAAGACCAGAATAAGCTTTCAACAAGGTTTAACGATATAGTGGAAATATTGTGCGAGTCTTCCGCCTGGGCGGAAATTGAAGGGGCTTCAGTAGTTTCTGCACAGCACGTAAAGAAAGCTGTATTAGAGAAAAACAACAGGTCAAACAAGCATGACAAAAAACTTCTGGAGCTTCTGGAAGACGGAACAATTATGATTGATACTGAGGGTGAAGAGGTAGGACAGATAAATGGTCTTACAATACTTGACATGGGAGACTACTCTTTTGGAAAGCCCACCAGAATTACAGCAAACACTTTTATGGGTGAGAGTGGGATTGTAAACATTGAAAGGGAAGTAGAGATGAGTGGAACCTCACATACCAAAGGAGTTCTTATCCTAAGTGGGTATATCGGACAGAAGTATGCTCAGGAGATCCCTTTATCACTTACGGCAAGTCTTTGCTTTGAACAGCTTTACAGCGGTGTTGACGGGGACAGTGCCTCAAGTGCGGAGTTGTATTCGGTGCTTTCCAGCTTGTCTGAAGTGCCTATAAAGCAAAGCATAGCAGTAACCGGGTCTGTCAATCAAAAGGGAGAGATACAACCTATTGGCGGAGCTACAGAGAAAATTGAAGGCTTCTTTGAACTGTGCAAATCGCGTGGTTTGAATGGGGAACATGGTGTAATAATTCCATACCAGAACATTAAGAATCTTGTTTTGAATGATGACGTAATAGAAGCTGTCAGGGAAGGCAAGTTCAGTATTTATGCGGTTAAAACCATTGATGAGGGAATTGAAATTCTTACAGGCATCAAAGCTGGAGAAAAGAGGAAGGATGGAGCCTATCCACCCGGAACGATTAACTGTCTAGTGTATGAAAAGCTTAAGAAGTATGCGATGACAGTAGCGGGTTTTTACAGAGATGAAAGGAATTCAAAAAACCGTCAATAATGATATAAAGTTGCAAAGCTTATAAAACAAATCCTGTACAAGTCGAAGGTACAGGATTTGTTTTTTGTGTTTTATGTCTTACTAAGGGTAAGAATAAAAAAGAATATTTATGGGAGATATGCTTAAAATATATGTATTAGTCAGGAGGGAGCATATATGGATGGAAGGAGAAAGTACTTAAGATGCAGACAAACAGGACGGGGAATATTCACAGACCGCTTTACAGATCCTCAGAGAAAGCTATCGGTAATTGATGTATCGGCTACGGGAATTGGAGTAATATCAAAAATAGATATTAACGTCGGTGAAATTGTTTCTATGGCTATTGTATTTGACGGGTATTTTCATGAAAAGGACCTGAAGGTTCAAGGTTGCGTAATTAGAAAAGAGATGCTTAAAGATGGATTCCTGTATGGAATTGAGTTTATTAATCAATCACACAAGGAGAAGGTTGAGATTGATGAAATTATGAATCGCAGTTGCATAAGGGATCATCATAAAACCTTATCCAACTGCGAAGAAGATTGTACTTTCTTAAAATAAATGCTTCAGGTGAGGTGATCTCTAAGGGAGACCAGTCTTTAAAGCGATGTTAGGGAAGATTGTACGAATTAATGATTTTGTCCATAAGACAATCCCATTCCTCATCAATGGTGCACCTTTCAGGATGAGATTCAAACCACCTGACGGTATCCTTGATACCGTCAGAAAAAGGGACATTGGCAGTAAAACCTGGAACAAACCGCTTTATTTTCGTGTTGTCAAATACTACACTCACTGCTTTATCACCGGTTAGGCCTCCTACAGCTTCCGGCAGGATATGACCGATGAAGTCAGAGGGTATATGAATAAGGTCAGGCTCAACGCCTGCAGCGTTTCCTATTAACCTGTATATCTGATCCCAGTTTAATACTTCGTCAGAGGTTATATGAAAAGCATGGCCTATTGCCTGGATATTACCGATAAGGCCTGCAAAACCCCTCGCAAAGTCAGTGTTGTGAGTCATTGTCCACAGAGAGGTACCGTCACCATGCACAATAATCTTTTTACCTTTTCGCATCCTGTCTATAAGTGACCAGGGGTGGAGCCAGCTGTTTAATGCAGCAGGTATCATTAAAACCCCATAGGTAAATGACGGGCGTACAATCGTGACAGGGAAGCTGTTTATTCGGTATTCCTCCATAAGGAGGTCTTCACAGGCAATTTTGTCACGGGAATACTGCCAGTAAGGATTCTTAAGGGGAGTTGATTCAGTTACAAGATAGTGTGAGGCAGGTTTCTGATATGCGGAAGCGGAGCTGATAAATATGTATTGACTGGTCTTATCCATGAAAAGGTCTATGTCCGCTTGAACATGTTTCGGTATAAAGGCCACCCAGTCTGCTACCACGTCAAAAGAGTAACCCTTCAGTGCTTTTCGTGTAGAATCCACGTCTCTGATATCCGCTTTTATAAGGGTTGCGCCCTCCGGTACAAACTCGCTTCGTTGTCCCCTGTTAAGAAGGTAGAGTTCATGACCTTTTTCAATAACGTGCTTTGAAACTGCTTCACTTATTATTCCTGTTCCGCCTATAAACAATACTTTCATTATGTTTATCCTCTTTTCATTTGAAAATAATAATTGTTAACATCTTATCTGTGTTGATTATTTCACTTTTATATGGAATTCAAAGTAACATTCTATATTTTATGTGATTTTACTCTATTTTATCAGAGTAAAGGTTATGGTCTCAAGCACTTTATGCCAATAATGTAAAATAAACATATAGGGTAAGTTGTAAAATGAAGTGACGGAAGAAGAAAAAAATTGAGACTCATGGTAAATCCATTGTATAATGTTTAACGACCAAGAAAAACATTGCAAAGGAGAAAACCATGAGTCAGATTAATAATACAACAGAATCAAGAAAATATAAACACCTAACAGTAAGAGAACGGTACAAAATAGAAATATTGCTAAAGGAAGGGTTTAAACCCTTTGAAATAGCGCAACGTATGGAAAAAGGGATCAGGACCATTGAGCGGGAAATAGCGAAGGGGACGGTAAGGCTTCTCAACCACGATTTAACTTACAGGAAAGAGTATTGTGCAGATGCAGGGCAACGAATATACGAAGAAAATGCCAGAAACAAAGGCCCTGACTTAAAGATAGGAAGAGACCATAAACTGGCTAAACACATAGAAAACAGGATAATCAAAGAGAAGTACTCGCCTGATGCAGTAATTGGGGAGATTAAAGAAAAGGGACTTGAATTTGAAACAGAGATATGTACAAAGACATTGTATAACTACATAGACCGGGGTGATGTGTTCCTAACCCTTACGAATAAAG
>JAAZCB010000252.1 GCA_012513545.1 Clostridiaceae bacterium | reverse complement strand
CAGGGATGGAAGTACGGTTGAAATTCCTGCTGAAAGAATTGTACCCGGTGATTTAATAGTATTAGAAGCCGGTGACAGGGTTCCGGCAGATGCTTTCCTGATAGAAGCAATAGGAATTCAAGTTGATGAGTCTTTATTGACAGGGGAGTCGGTACCTGTAGAAAAAAAAATTGAGGCATACAGGATAAAAAAACATACTTCAGATGACAGGACAGCGTCTGTATACATGGGGACAATTGTAACGGGCGGAAGGGCAAAAGCAATTGTAAGCGCAACAGGCATGGACACTGAAATGGGAAAAATTGCAGACATGATTCAGAATATCGAGAGTGAAGACACACCCCTGCAAAAAAGGCTTGAGCACTTGGGAAAGTTTATTGTATACGGATGCCTTGTGATATGTGCAATCGTTTCATTAACAGGTATATTACGTGGAGAAAAGTTGTTTGCCATGCTGCTCGCAGGCATAAGCCTCGCAGTTGCAGCGGTTCCTGAAGGACTGCCTGCAATCGTGACAATTTCTCTGGCTCTTGGAGTTCAGAAGATGCTTAAGAGAAATGCTCTTATAAGGAAGCTTCCTGCGGTTGAAACATTAGGCTGTGCAAGCGTTATTTGTTCTGATAAAACGGGAACACTTACTGAGAATAAAATGACTGTCAGGAGGATATTTAGCGGAGATGGCTATATTGAGGTTAATGGAAGTACTTTGTCAAGCGAAGGAGAATTCATATCAGCCAGCGGGAAGGTTAATCCTCTAAGGGAAGGAAGTCTGAGGCTGACGCTTGAAATAGGAGGAATATGCAATAATGCATCAATGGTCAGAATAAAGGATAACAGGAACACTATTAATAAACTGAAAGCTTTTCTTACGGCCCAGGGGAAATGGGAACTCAGTGGAGATCCGACAGAGGCTGCGCTGCTGGTTGCAGGTGCAAAGGCCGGTTTGACTCAGGAGGAACTTGCAAAAAAGTACTTCAGGATTGACGAGATCCCCTTTGATTCTGACAGAAAATGCATGTCGGTTATATGTGACAGCCAGAGGGGAGAGACTTTTGTTTTTACCAAGGGAGCCCCTGATGTAATTATAGAAAAGTGCAGCAGGATATATACTTCCAAAGGCATAGTCGAGCTGGATAAAAGTGCCGTAAAAAGAGTGCTTAAGACAAATGACGATATGGCAAAGGATGCATTAAGGGTCCTTGGGGTTGCCTTCAGGAGGCTTGATTCCAGGACGTATAAACTTAAGGAAGTTGAAAGTGATCTGGTCTTTGTCGGGCTTATAGGAATGCTCGATCCGCCGAGGAAAGAAGCTCTTGAAGCAGTACGCAAATGCAGGCTGGCTGGAATTAAGCCTGTTATGATAACCGGGGACCATAAGATAACTGCAGCTGCAATTGCCAGGGAACTCAATATAGCTGTTGAAGGGGACAGAATCTTGACAGGAAATGAACTTGAACAAATGGATGATTTAGAACTCCAGTCGGTAGCGGGTGAGGTATCAGTATATGCAAGAGTGTCTCCCAAGCATAAGCTCCGGATAGTAAAAGCATTGAAAAACCTTGGACACATAGTTGCAATGACAGGTGACGGAGTAAATGATGCACCTGCAATAAAAGAAGCAGATATAGGAGTCTCTATGGGCTTGACAGGTACTGACGTTACCAAGGAGGCATCCTCCATGATACTTCTTGATGACAATTTTGCTACAATAGTGGCAGCCGTTGAAGAAGGGCGTGTCATATACAACAACATCAGAAAATTCATAAGGTATTTGCTCTCCTGCAATATTGGTGAAGTACTGACTATGTTTGTAGGCATGCTGGTAGGACTTCCACTTCCGCTTTTGCCCATTCAGATTCTGTGGGTAAACCTGGTTACTGATGGTCTTCCTGCTATAGCTCTAGGGCTTGATCCTGCAGAAAAGGACATAATGATGAGGCCTCCAAGGGGAGCAAAGGAGAATATTTTCTCAAACGGACTTTTGAATTTTATAATATTCAGAGGAACGTTAATTGGTTTTAGTACATTGGCTGTTTTTATAGCTGTACTGTGGACTTCAACAAGTATCGAAACAGCAAGAACAGCAGCTTTTGTCACACTTGTGGCTACACAGTTGATACACGTTTTTGAATGTAAATCGGAACGCAAGAATATTTTTCAAATACCTCTTTTTAACAACATTCCCCTTGTACT
>JAAZCB010000251.1 GCA_012513545.1 Clostridiaceae bacterium | reverse complement strand
TATTATATCCAAATAACAACTGAATTATTAATAATTAAATTGTTATTTGGATTTTTAATCTTTTTAAACAATGTCCGGACCTTATTTTGCTTTTGGAAGCTCCAAATCATATTCTCGAGGTGAGTTGACTCCAATTGTAATCAGCCTCTCACCACCTTCCAACATCTTATAAGCTTCTTCTCCGACATAATAACTCTTTACTTTTACAAACCCTTTTATTATTGTTTTTGAAAACTGCCGATAAAGATCCAGTGATTCTCTCGAATCAGATGCCGTGCCAATATGTCCACATATAAGATGCTTGTTCTTATATAAACCTCCGGGCTGAAAAACAATTGAATCTGGGTTATTCAACTGATTAAATGAGTATTTTGCTAATCCAAAAAAGCCAGAAGCCTTCTCCACATTCAATGTGTTTTTCTTATCAAGAACAAAAAACATATCTCCGGTCGTATGAGACCCTGTATGATTTATTCCAAGCTTCTCATAGTTTAACAACGAATCAATGTATGGCACACAAGATGAACTGAAATCCTCATAAAGTACGTATCTGATTTCCCTTTGAGATTCAACAAGTTTTATACCAGGTATAAGGTCCGATTTTGTAGCAAATATGTGAATTTGTTTTGACATGATTTAACCTCCCTTGTAATATTCCACAATGCTAAAATGCACTTCCTCTATTCTAAGCTCTGCTTCAAGAATGTATTTTGTAACGGGACACTATATTCATTTTATAAGACTTTTAATGAACACTCAACTTTCCAAAAGGGTTTATGGGGCCTTTGCTACCAGCATAGCATTGTTTACCTCGTCCAAGAAGTTAACTTTTTGACCCTTAACTTGAGAGCATTAAGGCCCCATAACCCTACAGGTAGAAAAGTTGAGTAAATAGTTATTATTGTTTAACAATTTAGTAGAAAAGATCCAAAAATCCTAATCCACTTCCTTTAGGAATCAGAATGAGAATATCCCCCGGATTCTTCTGAACTATTGAAGCTGCGGCTGCTGCTTCTCTTGCCGTAGGAGTAATCCCGTTAGAAATGGTATCTACGGTATTAATTCTAAGTGTTATACCATTTTTGGTTGCAGTAATATCGACCCAATTACTTCCACTCCTGCCGCCGCCGGGACCTGGAAGATATTCTTCCGGCAAAGCTCCACCACCGCCTCCGGTTATTTTCCAGCCTCTCTTGCTAAGATAGTTTGCTATATCAAAGTTTTGCTGTCTGGTATTAGCCGAGCCAAGCCTACCTCCGCTTCCGGGCTTTGGCCCTCCAGGCATAGGTCTGCCTGTGTTAATAAAGGATTTCAAACCATAAAGAACCATTATGCTTCGGAATGCCGCCAATGGTGCATTTCCCTGTTCAACTGCATCAGCCACACCTGCAAGACCAAACGGGATCAATGCTGCCTGAACAAACCTTATCTGAACAAATGGTCCCAGCACCATTCCTATTAACCCACCGCTTATGGCTCCTTCAAAAACATCATCACCTCGAAGAGCAGCGTCAACTCCCCCAAAAACAGCACCAAATACAAGCCCATAAGCCATGCTGCGAAGGACAGATTGAATTGAAATTGATATAGTAAGCCCTAACAGTGAAAATGTAAAATTACCAGTAGGATCAATGCTGTTAACCGGATTACAGTTTGCATACAAATACTTGTGCAAAGATACGGGATCAAAAATATTTCCCTCGTAAGTATCCATGCTAACAAATCTTCCTGTCTCAGGATTCATATATCTGGCCCTCAAATAATAGAAGCCCGAGTTCATATCATAATGTTCGCCAGTGTAGAGATAATCGTTAACAGTAGTTCCTGTTCTTTCAATAAGAATGCCAAATGCATCATAAGTGTATGTATCAGTAATGTTTGATGATTCATCTGTCAAGACTCTTGTACTTCCAAGCCCGTCATAATGATAGTATCTCTTTCCTGCCGCCCTTTTCTGGCTTATGAGATCGTCCCCGTAAACATAACTTACTGTCAATTCGTTGTCATCGTTGTATTCCTCAAGGATCTGGGCATAATCTCTGTTCTTGTCAACTACATACCTAACCTTCACTCCATTGACCGTTTTTTCAATAAGGCTCCCATCGATATCATAAACATAATCAACAGTGGATGAAGAAGACTCAGTTTTTGTAGTAACCCCTGTAAGTTTATCCGCTAAATCAAATCTGTATTCTACCTTTTCAGATTCATTTGTCTTACTCAATATGTTTCCGTTCTTATCATATGTATACGTATTGCCGCCTTCACTAATAAGCCTGTCATTATCATCATAGATATAGGTAGTTGTTAATTCCCCGTCCACAACTTTCTTAAGCCTGTTTCCTACTGCATCATAAGTGTATTCTATCTTTCTTGTTCCCTTAACCGGATCGGAAATATTTTCTTCAATAACTTTATATGTATCGTCATACCCGTATTCCACAGTTCTTCCATCTTCTTCAGTAACCTTGATCCGGTTGCCCGCAGGCCCTAATGCATATTCGTACGAAGAAACAATCTCTCCGGTTGCTTTACGGTTTATCAGTCCAGTCAGCCTGTTAAGTCTGTCATAGGTATACTCTGCAATTGTTCCGTTAGGATAGGTGACACTCTTCCTGTTGCCAACCGCATCATATGTATAGACAGTGACCCCTCCATCGTTGTCTTTAACGGTAGAAAGCCTGTTTAACGGGTCATAGGTATAAGATGTTGTACTTTTTCCAGTCTTGACACTTATCCTGTTGCCCGCCTCATCATATGAATAATGTATGCTGGTGCCATCCGGTCTGTATTCACCAGTCAGCCTGTCTCTCAGATCATACTCATATCTTGTTGTGCCTCTCTTGTCCGTAACCTCTTTTCTCTGACCTGTATGAGTATAGGAGTACATCTCAGAACTGCCGTCAGCATAAACTTTCCTGGTAAGACGTCCATTTACATCATATTCGTACTCTTTCTTATTTCCGTTGAAATCGGTTTGGGAAATAACATTTCCCACAGCATTGAATACAGTTGTCTCATACATTCCCACTGGAAGGCTTCTTTTTGTTCTTCTTCCCATGCTGTCATATTCAAATGTTACAGTTTTGCCATTTGCATTAGTTTGTGAAACAAGATTTCCGGATACATCATATCCATAAAGTGTTGAGTTGTTAAGGGCATCAGTTACCTTAACAAGTTTTCCTGAAGAATTGTATTCAAACAGGGTCTTTTTCCCGGCCTGATCTGTTTCTGAAGTTTTACGACCGTAAGCATCGTAATCAATAGATGTTAAGGTGCCGTCAGCATATATTGTTCCAGTCTTCTGGCCACTTTCGTTGTACTTGTATTCAAGTGCATTTCCGTTGGCGTCAATCATTTTTATCATTCTACCGCTATTATCGTATTCAAATAATGTCTTGTTGCCAAGCGGGTCAATTACTGATATATTGCGACCAGCTGCATCATACTCATGTGTCGTGGCATTTCCGCGTTCATCAATTTTCCTGATCATTTGGCCGGCTGCATCATACTCGGTTCGAGTGAAGGTACCGTCAGGGAATGTAACCTTTATAAGTTTACCGACTTTATTATATGTATAAGTTGTTTTCCTTCCTGCACGATCGGTGGATGAAGTTTTTCTCCCCTCCGCATCATAGGTATTGCTTTCCTCAGTTCCATCAGCATATATGGTTTTTGAAAGGTTGCCGAAAATATCATATTCAAATTCGGTACGGTAACCCCTGTTGTCTACTACTGCTGATTCCTTACCTATTGAATTATACTCGGTTTTAGTTGTACTTCCATATATGTCAACGGTTTCAATCAGTCGGTTCATGCTGTCATAAGTGTTTTTTGCAGTAACCGTTTTTACACCGTCTTCTGTTTTTATGGTAAACATACTGGTTAACTGGTTACCGTTCTCATCATAAGTATATGTGATAACATTTCCTTCATGATCTGTTTCACTTATTCTGTTACCATTTCTGTCGTAGGCATATTTCGTTGTTTCTCCTGATGGCTCTGTGTGTGATAAAATATTTCCATTCGAATCATAGGTAGAGAGTGTCATTTTTCCATCAGGAGTTTTAACGGAGGTAACATTCCCTCTTTGATCATAGGTTGTTGTTGTTATGTTTCCGTCTGGATCTTTTGAGGTCAGAAGCCTGCCGGAACTGTCATAAGTATACTCCGTTGTGTTTCCAAGTGCATCCGTTTCACTGAGCAGGCGGCTATTGCTGTCATAGCTGTACTTTGTGGTGTTGCCCAGGGCATTTGTTTCTGAAAGCTTATTGTTTCTTGCATCATATGTAAAGCTTGTACTATTTCCTTCAGCATCAATCTTTTTAAGAACATTTCCATTCTCATCATAGGATATTACAGTAATATTCCCTGTCCTGTCTTTTACAATCTCCTGCTTTGAACCTATATCATGTGTATACTCAATCCGGTTTCCATCCGCATCTATATGAGCTATCAGAGAGCCGTTATCGTCATACACGTTACGTGCTGGCCTGATTCCTCTTGGATCAATCAAATCAACAAGTCCATGGCTCGAATTGTAAGTAAAACTTGTCGTATAACCATTCTGGTCAGTTACCGAAATAAGGTCGCCGTAATAATCATAAGCATATCTGATTTTGTTGCCCGCAGGATCTGTTATCTCTGTTATGCGCCCCTGTGAATCCCTGGTAAAATTAACGCTTTTTCCGGCTGAATGTGTTATACCGTTATATCCGAAGGCAACTGTATTTCCATTACTGTCAGTGATACTTTCAACCCCGGTTACTTGATTTATTATGTATACTGTGCCATCCTGAGCTGTCAGCCTGTAGCGGTCAGGATTATATACCTCAAAATCCGAGTCATAGAATTCTTTTCCCGTAGCCCCGTCCAAAACCCAGCAGGTATTATCAGCTAATGCTTCCAGCTTGGAGTTTGTACCTGATTTGGCAGTAAAACTGACTGTAGTCTGCTGAAGAGGTATAAGCGGATTGCTTGCTGGATTCAAGGTAATATAGAATTCATCCGTGCTGCCGTTGGGGTATGTAACCGTAATAGTGTGTGCTTTTGTTTCCCTTAATGAATAAGTTGGTATAAATCCCCCACTACTGGTTTGACTCCAGTATTCACCCGGTATATAGCTTTCACTCAGCTTTATACTTTTTATATCCAGAGTCCAGCCAATTCCAAAGTCACCCTTAGTCTTAAAACGGCTGTCATAGTTTCTGGTAACGGTTATTGGAATACCCGATACAGGTACTGTAAGATCATTGAAACCTATACTGAAATTACCTACCTTTACTTCGCCGTCAAGCTGGCAGATGGTATTTGTTATTGATTTGTTTCCGCTCTTGTCAATTGCAGTAAGCCTTAAATCGTACAACCCATTTCTCATTATTGCAGGATTAAGCCTACCAAGAACATCGTCACTTATTGAAACTACTCCTCGGGCAATCTCAATAAAGTTATTCTCTCCTTTCAGCGAATATTCCAGTTTATATATTGATAGATTTTCATCGCTTGCCGTGCCGGTAATATCAACAGGCATATTGATTTTGGAGTTTTCTGAAGGAGAAGCTATTTTAACAACAGGATTTGTTGTATCACCCGGTTCAACAAATGTAATTTCCCTGCCGTCATACCCTTCATTTCCTGCAGCGTCAACCGCTGCAGCTTCAATTTTGAACACTCCTGCTGTGTCAGATACATATAAAGCCTTTCCAAGGTCATCTATCTCAACGGACTCCCCGTTAACAAAGAGAGTTTTGTTAACAACCTCTACATTATCCTTTGCAGATACTGATATGGTTATCTCCTTACCAACATTTTCACTTTCGGAACTCAAACCTATACTTACTTCAGGACGTACAATGTCTTTTAACGGTCCTTGTTCTGTTGGTGTGGGCGTAGGTATCGGCGTCGGTTCCGGTGTTGGTATTGGCGTTGGTATTAGTGTTGGTGTCGGCGTCGGTTCCGCTGTCGGTATTGGCGTTGGTATTGGTGTTGGTGTTGGTGTCGGCGTCGGTTCCGCTGTCGGTATTGGCGTTGGTATTGGTGTTGGTGTCGGCGTCGGTTCCACTGTCGGTGTTGGCGTTGGTATTGGTGTTGGTGTCGGCATCGGTTCCGCTGTCGGTGTTGGCGTTGGTATTGGTGTTGGTGTTGCTGTCGGCGTCGGTTCCGGTGTTGGTATATTGGTTGCTGGTATAGTTGTATTAGCAGGCGTTGCTGCAGGTGTCACCGGCGATACTGTCACAACTACCGGTGAAGCTGATGGTTTAGGAGTAGAAGTTGGTTTTCTTCCCGGCTCCTCTCTGCCATTGCTCTGTCTTTTTCTGGTTGGCGTTATTGTAGCAGTTACAATAGGCGTAAATGTAGGTTCTGCTGTTGGACTTACTGCTATCGGCGGAACATCAGGAATTTTCTCTTCAGGTACCTCAATATACTTTAATATTACATCAAGCATTTTTACTGTTTCTGCTCTGGTTATCAAGTTAAAGGGCCTGAAGCTTCTGTCAGGATAACCCTGCACTATTCCGTGGGATGCAAGGTTTTTTATACTTTTATACGAATATTCAGGAAACGTATCTTCATCACTAAATTTAAAATCTGCGCCCTCTTTAAAAAAGTCAACATCAAAGAGTTTTGTTACAAGCACAGAAGCATCCTGCCTGCTCATATTATTTAAGGGTTTGAAAGTGCCATCCTCATAGCCTGATACCAATTTTGCACCGGCAGCATATGCTATAGCTCCATAAAACCAATCATCTTTTTTTATGTCCGTAAAACTCACGGTTTCTTCCTTGTCCGTCTTCTTGAATATATTCACAACCATGGCTGTAAACTCTGCTCTAGTAACAAGCTTGTCCGGGTAAAACAGCCCGTCGTCATACCCTTTAACCCACTTTTTGCCCGAAAACTTTTCAATTACTTCACTGCACCAATGTTTTTCAATGTCTGG
>JAAZCB010000028.1 GCA_012513545.1 Clostridiaceae bacterium | reverse complement strand
CTCTATTGTGGTTTCAGAAGGGACAACAAGGAGCTTCACAGAAAGACCCTTGCCCTTGAAGAAATAGTAACCGAAGCTAAAGCCCTTGAAGCACAGGGGCACAAAAGAATTCTGCTCATATGCGGCGAGTATCCCGGAAAAACGGGTGTAAAGCATTTGACAGATGCCATGGATGCAGTTTATAAATCAGGGGATATAAGAAGGATAAATGTTGAGGCTGCTCCTATGAAAATCGAGGAATACAGACAGCTTAAGGAGCACGGAATAGGTACTTATGTAATTTTTCAGGAAACCTATAACAGAGAGGTCTATAAGAAGATGCACCCTGTAGGGCTGAAGGCGGATTTTGACTGGCGCATAACTGCTATTGACCGTGCCTTTGAAGCAGGTATTGACGATGTGGGTGTAGGTGCACTTCTTGGACTGTATGACTACAGGTTCGAGGTGCTAGGGCTTCTGATGCATGTAAATGCGTTTGAAAAGAAATACGGGGTAGGTCCTCATACCATCTCCGTTCCGAGATTGAGGCCTGCTTTAGGTTGGGGACTTAACGAAATTCCATACCTTGTAAATGATGATGACTTTAAAAAAATAATTGCAGTATACAGATTGGCAGTACCTTATACGGGAATTATTCTGTCTACGAGGGAAAGTTCCGCATTAAGAGACGAGCTTTTATCACTTGGAGTTTCACAAATAAGTGCGGGCTCCAAAACCAGCCCGGGCGGATATGCAGAGGAAGAGGAAAAAGCAGACCAGTTTGAAGTGAGCGACCACAGAACCTTGAACCAGATGCTTGAAACTATTTGCGACAACGGATATATTCCCAGCTTTTGTACTGCATGCTACAGAAGATGCCGCACCGGAGAGGCCTTTATGGAGTATGCAAAAGAGGCTGAAATACATGAGTTTTGTCAGCCCAATGCAATCCTTACCTTCAAGGAAAATCTTATGGACTATGGCACTGTAGGACTTCGACAAAAAGGAGAAGAGATAATCAGAAAGGCTCTAGAAGAAATTGGTGACGAAAAGGTAAGGAAGTCAACAGAAGAGAAGATTATGGAAATTGAAAGCGGCAAAAGGGATATATATTTTTGATTGCAGGCTGATTTTGTCGGAGTGGAGGTGTATAAATTGGTCGGACAGGACTTTTTGATTGTTGCGCATAATACAGCCGGCATGCTGTTAATTAACAAAACCTTGCAAAACGGAAGGATTAAGACGGATTTGGTTCCGGCTCCTCCTGAAACAGGTTCAGTTTGCGCCATTGTAGTAAAGATTTCCGGGAGTGACCTTGAGGCATCAAAAAATTTGTTGGAAAAAGGCGGTGTAACCTATAGGGATATAATTGAGGACAGAAAACTAAAGCTTCAGGGGTTGATTGATAAGAAGCTTGGTTCAGCTGTATCAAAAGAGTTTCTGGATATATTGAAAAAGATTGAAGAAGGTTATGAACTGGAAAAGGACGAAATAGTCTACCTATTAAAAACTGATAAAGAAAAAGAAATAGAATTGATCTTCTCTGCTGCCGACAGGATAAGAAAAGAAATGGTTGGAGATGTTGTTGAAATAAGGGGTGCCATTGAATTTTCCAATTATT
>JAAZCB010000027.1 GCA_012513545.1 Clostridiaceae bacterium | reverse complement strand
TTGTGAACATCATTCACTTTGATTTTCATACAAATTCCTCCTTTAGGTCGTGTCAGAAAAACATAAAAATAACGGATACGTTACTGTATCCGTTATTACCTGTTATTTATGAGACCGGGTACAGCAACGCTATACTCGAGTCTCATCATTTAATGCAAAACCAAGTTTATGTTTTTGATAAACCAGTGTGTTGGCTTGCCACTCTTTCGAGCTGACTACTCCCTCAAAGATTAAGAATATTTTAACATATTGAGTAAGTTGAGTCAATCTTTTTAATTCCATAATTTACAATATTATAATTAACAGCATGCCACCGTCAAAAAACCTTATAAAAGCATTAATAAAGTCTTAACAATTTCCGATATATAGAACAGAATTTTATATCATACTTATTATCCTATTGGAGGACATGCCGTTGACCAAACCGTTCAAATTTATAAAAGCATTTCAAATTTTATGTAAGTTTATAATAGATACACTGGATAATACTTCAAATGCTTTTATTTGGATAGTAAGAAGAACCAAAATACGAATCCGGCTACTGGTGGCTTTAGTGTTATTATCAATTATTCCTCTTTCAATAATAGGAATAATATCCTATGAGCTAGCCAGTACTGCAGTTGATTCAAAAATTCGCAAATACTCGGAGCAAATAATCACGCAGGCTGAAGATATAGTCAGCAGGGAAATGAGAAACCTTGATACAGTAACCAATGAGTTGTTGTCTTCCGAAGGCTTTCAGGAATGCATAAGCCTAATAAATTCAGGTGTTTCAGGTGACATAATGAACTCATTGGACAAGCTCAAACAGGTATCAACACCTAAATTTGCCTTTTTAAAATCCATCACCCAAGCTTATCTGGTAATAGACAACGATGGATATATCATATACAGCAAAAGTACTGCTCAGGCTTTTTCCGTTCAAAACATTCAGCATCTCCTCGAATTGGCCGATGAAGCAGGAGGTGCATCTGTTTGGGCTTTTCAGACCAAGGAAACAATAGAGGGTTTAAAGGAAAATTGTATTATTCTAACAAGAATGCTCCGATCCAAGGATATGGAGAAAATTGGATATATGCTGATAACTTTGCATGAGCCCGATTATGCCGATACATATAAAAACATTGACATGGGCGATGATTCCGAGTTTTTTGTAATAGATAAGTCGGGTATAATTGTTTCCAGTAAAAATCCTTCAGAGGTATCTTTAGAATACAGTGACAAAAATTTACTTTCGGAAATAACCAAAAACCTTGACAATTCAATAAAGGTATTTAAATATGATAAATATCTCATATCAACTTCACGTCTTGTAGCAAACAAAGACTGGTTTATTGTGGGAAAGGTGCCGTTAAAGTATTTAAATAAAGAAACCGACGATATTGCCATTTACTTAATAACAACAGCTTTATTATGCATTCTGATGATAATTATTCTAACAGCTCTGATAACCAGAAGCATATATATGCCGATAAAAAAACTCACAGGCTTTATGTTTGAAGCAAAAAACGGAAACCTTACAATTGACGTTAAAGATGACGGCCGGGACG
>JAAZCB010000250.1 GCA_012513545.1 Clostridiaceae bacterium | reverse complement strand
GTCGAATCTTAGGATCCATGGTTTGATTATTATGCAAAGCTATTAAAAATAGTGAAAAGGTCTAATATGGGAATCTCTATGGCAGGACGTGTTTCATTTTTTTGCTAACGGGAGTCTGTCTAAAAACCTTTCTCCCTTGTTGTTTTTCCGGTCATTTTAAAGTGATCTGAGCGACAGCCGGTTTTTACCTGCCAGGTTTACTTCCCTGGAAAAAACGGTCCCAAACTGACTTATTTTTCTTCTGAAGAAGGCAGGAATACTAAAAAGCAAGGGGACGAGCATTCTTAGATACTCCCTCAGAACATTCGTTTGCAAAATATTACCAATTCGCCTCAGGTTATATGCAATGAACATAAAACCCACATCCGCACTTGCACGGTCTATCCCCCTTTTTGTGAGAATATAGCTGAATCCCCATTGTCGCTTTATTGTTCCATACGGGTGCTCAACAATGGCCTGGCGACGTTTATACAGATGTTCTTTCTCAAAGGTGTTGATAAGGTTTCTTTCATAGTATTCTGCAAATTCGCTCCGCTGAATGAGTCGTTCCTTTTCTGATCTTGTACACTGTGAACGGGCAGGACATCTTCTGCATGCCTTTGTTTTGTACTGTTTGAACCAGCTTATGCAGCCAGCACTTGAACGCTGCTTGTACCAGGATCCATTGGTGTGAAGTACCTGTCCCTGCGGACAGGAGTATGTATCTGATGCCTTGTCGTAAATGAAGTGCTCATAGTTATAATCATGATTAGGAGCCTGGCTTGTGGATGGCACTCCGGGAACTGCAACAATGGTCTCCACACCAATCTTCTGGGCTGTCTTTAGTTCTGATCCTGTATGAAAGCCTTTATCATAGAGAGCTGTAAATTCGTTTGTTCTGAGAATGCTCTTTGCTCTCTGAACCATATTTCCCATTGCCTTGCTGTCATTCTCATTTGTCACCTTGTAATCGATGGGAATATTGTTCTTTGCATCAACGGTTGTCTGCACATTGTAGGCCACTTCAGCAATATTGTTACGGATTATAATCTGTCGGCTTTCAGGGTCAGAGATTGATATCTGTTTCTGCCCGGATTCCTGCAGTTGCTTTTCGAGGTTTTTGTAATTGTCTTTCCTCTCTTGCTGTTTGTTGATCTCATCCTTTATCTGTTGTTGATTATCTCCGTCGTTTTCAGCCAGTTCCCTGGTATATTCTTCAAGCTTGTTATCGATATAGGCCAGATGCCTATCTATCTTAGACTGGTTGAAGTTATTCTTTTTACTGTTTTGAGCCCGAAGCTTGGTGCTGTCACCAGCGATTAACTTTCCGCCTATCAGATCAAAATGTCTGGCAATTTGAACTGTTGTCCTGAAGACTTTCTTAATGGCTTTAGGGTTATCTCTTCTGAAGTTGGAAATTGTGTTGTGATCAGGTCTGAGACATTTTAAAAGCCACATTACCTCAATGTTTCTTTTACATTCTTTTTCCAGGTCACGGGAAGTCCGCACCTTATTCATGTACCCGTAAATAAAGAGCTTAAGCAAATCAGCAGGATGATAAGCGGGACGACCATTTTCAATAAAGTCCGTTCTGAATCCATAATCTTTTATAGAAAGACTTTCCACGAAAAGGTCGATTAACCGTACTTCATTATCAGGGTCAATGGACTCGTCAAGAGAAACCGGGAAAAGATTGATCTGAGTTCTGTTATGTCCTTGAATGAATTTCATGTAGTTAAGATACAAAAACAGGCTTTTTAAGAAGAATCACAGACCTCATAGTTATGAACAAAAAGGGTAGGTTTTTAGACAGTCTGACGGCCCGGCAATATGGGGAGGTTATGTTACCCGACGCAGCATCCGGTAACAATCCCGGTACTCGCCGGCAGGCGAGCCATATAACTGTCCCGGTGCAAGAAGGGTACGGCGCAGTTTTTGCCATCCTGGTACAATGCTTGTTGGGTTCAGGCGCGGTCGCGGTACAAAGTTGGTT
>JAAZCB010000026.1 GCA_012513545.1 Clostridiaceae bacterium | reverse complement strand
TGAAAGGCTCTGTCATAAAAATACATACTATTAATGACAGACATACAAAACAAGCTAAAAGCCTTTTAAAGCATTTTCCAACGTTGCAAGTAGTTAACATAAAACCAACTCCCCCAAAAATCGACAATTGAATGGTATAATGTTTCTTAAATATCTTAGCCGGTAAAAATACAATCTTTATTGTTATCCACTTTGAAGTAATGTCTTAAAAGTCTTAGAAAATGAAAGAAATAATAATATAGTTGCTTATTGCTTCTATAATATTATTGAATGCAACCTTATGCAGAGTTTTCGTAAAAGGATGCTATATACTTACATTGTATAACAAAATCAAGCTACATACAAGCGGGCAAATTATCAAATTTACTACTTTAGAGAAATATTTTATATAAAAATAAGCAGCGCTTGAAAAAAAGTTCAAACGCTGCAATATGAATTCAAAAATGATTAGGTTGGTTATTCAACCTTGTTTATTATTTCAAGCACACAACCTATATGGTTTATGTTTAGAAAGAGCTCATATTTTAAGCTTAAAATATCGGCATCATTAATAAATTTTATAAACCATAAATTACCTAATTAAATCATTTTGTAGAAAGACACTTAGATAATACAGTAAAGGCTTCAGCTCTGCTTATAGTTTTTCCCGGTCTGAAAGTGTTGTCCGGATATCCGTCTATAATTTTTGACTCAGTTGCTTTAGCTACAGACTTGTATGCCCAGCCTGAAATATCCTTTGCATCTATAAAATCAACTTCCTTACTTGATTCTCCGAGTTTAAATGCATTCATGATAATGGTCACTGCTTCTTGTCTTGTGCAATTCTTATCAGGTCTGAAGGTTTTATCCTCATATCCCAATACAATACCTTTTTCTTTAGCCAGAGCTATATATCCCACTGCCCATGTTGGAATACTATCCTTATCTTGAAAGTCCGGAACAGGGTTTTCAGCTGGTTTTAAACCCATAGCTTTGGCTACAATGACTGTAAGCTCAGCTCTCGTTATATTCTGGTCAGGTTTTATTGTACCATCCTGATAGCCACTTATGATATTCTTTGATAGCAGGTCGTTTATAAAGTCTTTTGCCCAGTGATTTGATATATCACTATAAACAGCTGCCGGTATTGTTTCTTTTTCCTCTACTATTGTAGTATCAGATGGTGTTACAGTTGGTGCCGCAGTTGGTGTTGGGGTCGGTGTCTCAGTTGCACCAGAAGTTTTATTTTTATTTTTTGTACCACCCGAGCTTGATCCACTGTTGCCAGGTGTTTTGCCTGTGTCTTTAAATAAATCCGGTAATATGTTGTAAATGTACTGATTAACGTAACCCCATGCATGTGTACCACCATCGCACACTACAAAGTACAGATTTCCTTTTTTTGTATCAGATGAATAAATGAAAACATCTGATAATTCTCTCATCTCATTTATTTGAGGCTCCATACCAGGATGAGCAATATCCGCACTACCTGAAGCAGCGAATATTTTAAAATCATCCGGTACCTTATAACCGGAATTCCTCGCAACATTTGCCAGGTATTCTGCTGAGCTTGGTTCATCAGGATTCTGGCTGCCAAACCTGAAGCCGGCACATAATGGCATATAATATTTGACATAGTCAAGGCAGTTGGCAAATACATTCCAGGTAGTCATTGAACCCATTGAAAATCCGCCAAATGCCCTGTGCTCCCTTGAAGACTTCATGTCCTCAGTGCTTTTTGATTTTAAATAGGTATTATATGTTGTCTCAACCAAAGGAATAATTACACCCGTCAACTCCTCATGGAACAACTCAACATTGCCACCATTTTTACCTTCGTAAAATGTAGGTGTAACAACTATAAGAGGTTCTATATCACCCTTTGCTATCATGTTATCCAGTATTTTCTTTAATTCCTTGCTCTCACCGGGTCCGCCGAATATGGTATTCACATTTTCCCCGCCACCATGCATCAAATATAAGACGTTATACTTTTTGGCTGTATTT
>JAAZCB010000249.1 GCA_012513545.1 Clostridiaceae bacterium | reverse complement strand
TTGATGCATTATCTTTTACTGTCTTAGGAGCGCCGTCAACAAGTTCTTTTGCTTCTTTCAAGCCCAAGCCTGTGATTTCTCTAACAACTTTAATTACTTTAATTTTGTCTGCTCCTGCATTCTTTAATATTACTTCAAACTCAGTCTTTTCTTCAGCAGGTGCTGCTGCTGCGCCAGCTGCTGGTGCTGCAAATGCTGCAACAGGTGCTGCTGCAGATACACCGAATTCTTCTTCAAGAGCTTTAACCAATTCTGATAATTCCAATACTGTTAATCCCTTAACCTCTTCGATCATTTTTGTAACTTTATCACTAGCCATTTCTTTATACCTCCATAAATTTAAATTTTTGTTTTTAGTCATAGCTATCAGGTACTTTACGCGTTCGCCTTTTGTTCAGATATTGCATTCAAAGCAATAACCAAACCTCTGATGTTTCCATTCAATACATTTACCAAACCTGTTATCGGAGCCTTCATGCTGCCAAGGGCTTTTGCAATAAGTTCCTCTTTCGGCGGCAATGCTGCGAGAGCTTTTATAGCCTCTGAATCGAACACCTTTCCTTCAACAACACCAGCTTTTATTTCCAGCTTATCGTACTTCTTAGCAAATTCAGCCATTACTTTCGCTGGGGCAATAACATCTGTACTGCTTGATGCCATTGCTGTGGGACCATTGAAGTGCGGATCCAGCTCATTAATACCATTTTCACGGGCAGCAAACCTGGTAAGGGTATTTTTTACTACCTTATATTCAACCCCAGCTTTCCTCAATGCATTTCTAAGCTCAGTGTCCTGCTCAACTGTAAGCCCTCTGTAATCAGCAAAAACTATCGTCTTGGCTGATTTGATTTTTTCAGTTAATTCCTTAACGATGTCCTTCTTCTGTTCAAGAACTTTTTTACTCGGCACTACTCATCCACCTCCTTTGCACTCTATTACTTCTCTAATAAAATTAAACCCCTCTTATGCACAAAGACATAGAGGGGAAATAATCCTTTTATAATTATCTTACCTCGGCAGGATACCAAAACCTTTTACATTCACCCCATAAAGGTGAATAACCTGCTGTCTATGGCATGAGTCTATTAATTTGACATTTGTAATAATATAATATTATTAGCATTTTGTAAAGATCTAATTAAAATTTCAGGTATATATCATTCTGAAGCTCTCTGTGGATTAACCTTAATACCTGGTCCCATAGTCGATGTTACAACTACACTCTTAAGATACTGTCCTTTGGCAGCTGACGGTTTAGCTTTTATAATAGCCCCCATAAGAGTGTGGAAGTTATCAATAAGTTTTTCGCTACCGAAGGAAACCTTCCCGATCGGGCAGTGGATAATATTTGTTTTATCCAGCCTGTATTCTATCTTACCAGCTTTTATATCTGAAATAGCTTTTGCTACTTCCATTGTAACAGTGCCGGCTTTCGGGTTAGGCATCAGGCCTTTAGGTCCGAGAACCTTACCTAATCTTCCAACAACACCCATCATATCAGGAGTTGCAACAACAACATCAAATTCAAACCAGTTATCATTTTGAATTTTTGCTACCATGTCATCTGCTCCAACAAATTCAGCACCAGCTTGTTCAGCCTCTTTTGCCTTGTCGCCTTTTGCAAAAACAAGAACTCTTACTTTCTTTCCTGTTCCATGCGGAAGAACAACCGCACCTCTAACCTGCTGATCTGCATGTCTTGAGTCAACTCCAAGCCTGATGTGTGCTTCAACAGTTTCATCGAACTTGGCTTTGGCAGTCTTCTGAACAAGATCCATTGCTTCTGAAGGATCATACAATTTCAATCTGTCAACACTTTTAGCGCTTTCGAGATATTTCTTTCCTCTCTTCATCAGTTTCACTCTCCTTGTGGTATAATTTTCCGGAAACGATGTTTCCTCCCACTTCATATTTAAAATCACCAATTATGTCTAGTCTTCCACTACTATGCCCATGCTTCTTGCAGTACCCGCAACCATGCTCATAGCAGATTCAACGCTTGCAGCATTAAGGTCCGGCATCTTCAATTCAGCTATCTTCCTAACTTCAGCCTTGGATATTTTAGCAACCTTATCCCTGTTCGGCTTTCCTGAACCGCTTTCAATTTTACAAGCCTTCTTCAGAAGTACTGAAGCTGGCGGTGTCTTTGTAATGAATGTAAAAGACCTGTCTGCATAGACGGTAATAACCACAGGGATGATTAACCCTGCTTCCTTTGCAGTTCTTTCGTTGAATTCCTTACAAAACCCCATTATGTTTACGCCATGCTGTCCTAAAGCTGGTCCAACCGGTGGAGCCGGAGTTGCTTTCCCCGCAGGAATTTGAAGTTTTACATAGCCAGTAATTTTCTTAGCCATATTATCCACCTCCCAATTTAATAACTAACCTGTTACTTTGTAACACACCGTTTTATATAAATAAATGTGTTATTCTTAATAATTACCGCACCTAAGCAGGAGTTCATTTCCAGTTTGAGTCACATAGCGCTTTTAAGGCTATGCTTTTTAATTATCAACATCTGCAATTTGTACTGGTTTGTCGGTCTATTTGTCTTAAAGCCTTCAAGTCCAGTAAAAAAACCACTCTTTAAAATCAAGAGTGTTTTTACTTACTCCCGCCTTAATTTTTGCAGTTAAATATATTGAAAATAAAGTTGAAGAAAATAGTCAACTTTAAAATCCACTTTAATAAAAACTAAATTTTTACAATTTGTAATAGTTCCAGTTCAACCGGTGTCTCTCTTCCGAACATTGAAACGAGGACACGCACCTTCTTCTTTTCAATATTTATTTCTTCGACTATTCCAATAAAGTTCTCCAATGGACCGGATACCACCCTGACATTATCACCCACTTCATAGTCAAGCACAGGCATAAACTCTTCCACACCCATTGTCCTTACTTCTTCATCTGACAAAGGCACAGGCTTGGAACCCGGACCAACAAATCCCGTTACTCCTCTTGTGTTTCTAACAACATACCAGGACTCATCAGTCATAATCATTTTCACAAGAACATATCCGGGAAAGACCTTTTTTAAAGTAGCTTTCTTCTTTCCGTCCTTTATCTCAATCTGTTCTTCCATAGGAACAACTATATCGAGAATAAATTCCTGCATATTCCTGTTTTCAACGATTTTTTCTAGATTAGCTTTAACTTTGTTTTCATAACCTGAATAGGTATGAACTACATACCATTTTACACCTTCCGGTGATTCGTTAACAAGCATAAAGCCCTATGTCCTCCTTTAAACTAATGAAATGTACGACGCTTTATGCATTTATACCTTATATACAATGTTCATCAATGCCTGCAAACCTGCATCAACCAACCATATAAAAGCACCAACAAACAAACATGCCATCAAAACTGTAACGGTATTATTGATGAGTTGGTTCTTGCTTGGCCACACAACTCTCTTCAATTCACTTTTTATGTCCTTGAAAAACCTAACAAAGTTATTTTTTGTATTTAAAGCTTTCTCTTTTGTACTTGCGCCTTTAGACACTTTTACTTCTTCAGCCATATTAGCACATCTCCATTTTTATAAATTTGTGTCCTGAAACGAATTATTTTGTTTCCTTGTGATCCGTATGTTTACGACAGAAT